>DAIOWK010000200.1:0-6819 GCA_036758525.1 Myxococcota bacterium | reverse complement strand
TCTTGATCGTCACACACAACAAGCGAACGATCGAAGTCGCCGACCTGCTCTACGGCGTCACCATGGAGGAGAAAGGCGTGAGCAAGCTCGTCTCCGTCGAGCTCCACTGACGCCGCCAGCGCGGGTGAGATGGTCAAGTACATCGGCTCGAAGCGCGTCTTGGTCCCCCGAATCGTGGCCGCGGTTTCGGCTTTCCCTGGCGCCCGCACCGTGCTCGACCTCTTTTCCGGGACCTCTCGTGTGGGTCATGCGCTGAAACGCGCAGGCTTTCGGGTTCTCGCCAACGATCACAATGCCTACGCCCACGTGCTCGCACGCTGCTACGTGCAAGCCGACCGGCGTCGGGTGTGGGACGAGGGTCAACGCCTGATCCGCGAGCTCGCAGCGTTGCCGCCGAGGCCTGGATACTTCACCGAGACTTTCTGTGAACGGGCCCGCTTCTTCCACCCGCGCAACGGTGCACGCGTCGACGCCATTCGAGAGGCCATCGCCAAAGGGTCTTTCGAGCCGGACCTCGAGGCTGTGCTTCTCACCGCGCTCATGGAGGCCGCCGATCGTGTCGACTCCACGACCGGCGTGCAGATGGCGTACTTGAAGGCGTGGGCGCCCCGGGCACTCCATGACCTCGAGCTGCGCATGCCAGAGGTCCTGCCGGGCGAGGGCAGGGCCTTCTGCTTAGACGCTTGCGATGCCGCGCGTGCCTTCGAGGCAGACGTCGCCTACCTCGATCCGCCCTACAATCAGCACAGCTATCTCGGCAACTATCACGTGTGGGAGACGCTCGTACGTTGGGACAAGCCCGAGGCATACGGCGTTGCGTGCAAGCGCGTCGGGTGCAAGGCCTACCGCAGTGACTTCAACTCTCGCCGGCGCATCCATGCGGCGCTCGGCTCACTCATCGATGCCGTGCGGGCTCCGCACCTCGTCGTCTCGTTCAACGACGAGGGATATGTGAGCCGTGCGCAGATGGAGGCCTTGCTCTCGCGGCGCGGCCACGTGGAGGTCGTGGAGGTCGACTTTCCCCGCTACATCGGGGCACGCATCGGAATCTTCAACCCCGCGGGCATCAAGGTAGGGACCGTCGGGCGTCTGCGGAACAAAGAGCGGCTGTTCATCGTGTCCGAAGCGCGGGCGCACGCCCGCGCTGCCGCAGGACGATAGGGCGAGTCGCGGTATGCTCCGGCGCCCATGGCCGAGAGCGCGACCCCCCTGACGATGCTTTCTCCCTTCGTTGCGTTTGCCCAGGCGCATCCCGCGCTGGCTCTGGGAGCGGCGTTCGCGCTCCCCCTCGTGATCGCCCTGGCATACCTCGCACTTCGCGCGCCGGCCGCGGCTCCCACACCCCGTACGTTGTCGCCTGCTGCGGAAGGTGCGCCGGCCCGAGGCGCAGCCGAAAGGGTTGTGGAGAGCGCCCTTCGCGCGCCTGCAGCGCGCTCCACAGATTCACTCCGAGTCCGCCCAGGCCGTCTGCGCGAGCGGCTGGCCCGTACCAGCCAAGCGCTCATCGGACGGATCGACGGAATGATCGGCGGGCGCAAGCTCGACGCCGCTCTCCTCGACGAGCTCGAGTCGCTGCTTTTCACCGCAGACCTCGGGGTGAAGACGGCGGAAAGCTTGCTTGAGAGGGTGCGTCAGCAGGCCGGCGGTGGGGATCTAAACGCCGTGCGGGGCATCCTTCGCCGCGCCATCCTCGAGAAACTGCGCCGTGTCGAGCCGGCGGCGGGCAGCACGCTCGCCACCGCGGCAAAGCCGCACGTCATCCTTGTCCTGGGCGTGAACGGTTCAGGCAAGACCACGACGATCGGCAAGCTCGCCGCGCGCCATGTCGCGATGGGCCGCAAGGTCGTGCTTGGCGCGGGCGACACGTTCCGGGCGGCTGCGATCGAGCAGCTTCAGGCCTGGGGCGAACGCGCGGGAGCCAGCGTGATCGCCGGACGTCCTGGCGCGGATCCTTCGGCCGTAGCGTTTGACACGCTCAAGGCAGCGATCGCGCGCGGGGCGGACGTCGCCATCATCGACACCGCCGGGCGCTTGCAGACGAAGCTTCCCCTGCTCGAGGAGCTCAAGAAGATCGTGCGCGTAATGGAGCGCGCGGTCGTGGGGGCGCCCCATGAGAGCCTGCTCGTGCTCGACGCAAACACGGGACAAAACGCGCTCTCGCAGGCCCGGGTCTTCACCGACGCGGCGCGTGTCACGGCCCTCGCACTCACGAAGCTCGATGGCACCGCAAAAGGCGGGGTGATCGTCGGCCTTGCCGATGAGCTCGGGATCCCTGTGAAGTTTGTGGGGGTCGGAGAAGGGGTCGAGGACCTGCGGGACTTTTCCGCCGAGGAGTTCGTGGCCGCTCTCTTCGACGAGCGCGTGGGAGACGCGTGAGCGTCGTCCTCGCGCTCGACCAAGGCACGACGTCGTCGAGGGCACTCGTCTTCGACCCGGCGGGGGCCGTCGTGGCAGCCGCCCAGCACGAGTTTCCCCAGTATTTTCCGAAGCCAGGCTGGGTGGAGCACGATCCCGGCGAGATCTGGTCGAGCCAGCTGCTCGCGGCCCGGGACGCGCTCGCGCGCGCCGGCGTCTCCGCAAAACAGGTGGCTGCGATCGGGATCACGAACCAGCGCGAAACCACTGTCGTGTGGGATCGCGCCACGGGAGAGCCCATCCACCGCGCGATCGTTTGGCAGTCGCGCCAGACGGTGCCGATCTGCGACGCGCTGCGTATGCGGGGACTCGAAAGCGAGGTGCGTGCGCGCACCGGGCTTGTGATCGACGCGTACTTCTCCGCCACCAAGGTCCGCTTCATCCTCGATGCCGTCCCAGGCGCCCAAGCGCGCGCAGAGCGGGGTGAGCTCGCCTTCGGCACGGTGGACTCGTGGCTACTCCACCGGATGACCAAAGGCCGCGTCCATGCCACAGAGCCGTCGAATGCCTCGCGCACGATGCTTTACAACGTGCACCGTGGCGACTGGGACGACCTCTTGCTGCGCGAGCTCCAGATCCCGCGCGCCATGCTGCCTGCGGTTCAGGATTCGAGCGGTGTCTTCGGGCTGTGCGACGCCGAGTGGCTTGGCGCCGAGATTCCCATCGCGGGTATGGCTGGTGACCAGCAGTCCGCGCTTTTTGGTCAAGGCTGCTTTGAGCCGGGCACCGCGAAGAATACCTACGGCACGGGCTGCTTCCTGTTGATGAATACCGGCCCGTCTGCGCCTGCATCGAAGAGCGGGCTCGTGACCACGATCGCGTGGAGCCTCGGGGGAAAGGTCGAGTACGCGCTTGAGGGCAGCGTCTTCGTCGCGGGGGCCGCGGTGCAGTGGCTGCGCGATGGCCTACGGATCGTGGCCGATGTGGCAGAGACGGAGGCGGCGGCGCGCAGCGTAGCCAACACGGGTGGCGTGTACGTAGTGCCGGCCTTTGTGGGCCTCGGCGCCCCTTACTGGGACGAGCGCGCCCGCGGCATCATGGTGGGGATCACGCGCGGCACAAGTCGCGAGCATGTCATTCGCGCCACCCTCGAGGCGATCGCCTACCAGACGCGCGACGTGATCGAATGCCTGATCAACGATTCCGGTCTGCGTCCTCCGCTGCTGCGTGTCGATGGCGGCGCCTCACGCAATGACTTCCTGATGCAATTCCAAGCCGATTTGCTCGGCACTCCGGTGTGGCGACCCCGCGTGCTTGAGGTCACCGCGTTCGGGGCGGCCGCGCTCGCGGGCCTCGCGGCGGGCGTCTGGAAAGACCGCCGCGCCGTGGCGGCGGCGCCTCGCGAGGGTACGGTCTTCGAGCCAGGCATGGAGCAGACCGAGCGGGACGGGCTCCAAGCCGGCTGGCGACGTGCCGTCGAGCGAGCGCGGGCCTGGGAACAGGCGTGACGCGGACCGGTCGTCCAACCCTCGTCATCGCCCACCGCGGAGCCTCGGCATACCGGCCCGAGAATACGCTCTCCGCCTACGCCCTCGCTCTCGAGCAGGCGGCCGACATGATCGAGATTGACCTCCACATGAGCTGGGATGGCGTGGTCGTGGTGGCCCACGACGAGCTCCTCGCTGGCCTCGGCGGCCACGGAGAGATTGCCGAAGCGAGCCTCGCGGAGCTCCGCGCGCTTGACGCGGGTGGGGGGGAGCGCATCCCGACCCTCGACGAGGTCCTCAACCGCTTCGGCTCGCGGATCCCGTTCAACCTTGAGCTCAAGCGGGCGGTGCACGCCGAGTACAATGGCCTCGAAGCCAAAACGCTTGACGCCGTGGTGCGGCGCGGGCTGCTCGATCGGACACTTTTCTCCTCCTTCTTCGACCCCGTGCTGGGGCGCCTACGGGCCCTTTGTCCCGCGGCGCGGATCGCGCTTCTCGTGTCTCGCAAGCTGCCCGAGGGCGCGCTCCTACGTGGGGCTCGCCTTGGCGCAGAAGCCGTAAACCCCGAACACTCCGTGGCGACCCCGGAGTTCATCGGCCATGCCCACGAGGCAGGGCTTGACGTCCATGTGTTCACCGTGGACGAGGAGACCCGGCTCCGGCACTTCCTCGAGCTTGGGGTCGACGGGATCTTCACCAACACCCCCGATCGCCTGCGCCGGCTTTTGCCCCGCTCTTAACGAGCCCAGGCCAGGCCGCCCTGTGCCGAAGTTTTCCCTTGACGCGGGGCGTCGACATCCCCTATTCATTCGGTCAAGATGGGGATTCGCCTAATGATCTTCTCCCAACCCCGGCCCTCGAGCAGGAGCCGGGAGGGGTGGCAGGAATGATGAGGAGCGAGCGACCCGCGCTGGACGTGGAGCTAGATGCGACTGATTTGCGCATCCTCGATCTGCTCCAGGAGAACTGCAAGCGACCCCTCGCAGCGATCGGCGAGAAGGTCGGGCTCTCGGCGCCCGCGGTCACCGAGCGCATCCACAAGCTCGAACAGGCGGGAATCGTGACCGGATACGTGGCACTCCTCGACGGCCGCAAGCTCGGCCTGGATGTCACGGCCTTCATCGGCGTTGCGATTGGCCATCCCCGGGCGATCGATTCCTTCGAACGCGAAATCGAAGGTCTCGACGACGTACTCGAATGTCACCACGTGACCGGCCAGCACACGCTCATGCTCAAGGTGAAGACCGAGAGCACGGAAACGCTTGAGGAGCTGATTGACCGGGTGCGCTCGATCGAGGGCGTGAACCGCACGGAGACCATGATCGTGCTTTCCACCCGGGCCGAGCGGCCGCGCATCCCGCTCGAAGGAGCGGACGGGGCGAGGCAGACACGCCGACGCCCGTCCGGCCCGCGGCTGCCCCGCGCAGAACCGCACGCGTGAGGATCTAGGAGGACGTCCCGATGACCCGCCCCCCCGGACTGCCGCCCCGCCAGGGTCTTTACGATCCGAGCTTCGAGCACGACGCGTGCGGTGTGGGTTTCGTCGCGAATATCCGTGGCGAGAAGTCGCACGATGTCGTGCGGCGCGGCGTCCAGGTGCTGGTCAACCTCACCCACCGCGGTGCCACGGGCTCGGATCCCGATACCGGAGACGGAGCCGGCCTACTGCTGCAGATGCCCGACGCCTTTTTGCGCAAGGAGGCCAGGAGGCTCGGCTTCGGGCTGCCTTCGCCCGGGGCCTATGCGTCAGGCCTGATCTTCCTGGCGCGGGACGCGGAGGAACGCCGTTTCCAAGTCGAGGCGGTCGAGCGTGCCGTGGCCGCCCACGGCCAGCGTGTGCTCGGCTGGCGCAACGTGCCTGTGGACCCCACCCGGATCGGCTGGATCGCGCGCGAAGCCCTGCCCGAGATCCAGCAGATCTTCGTGGGTGCAGAGGAAGGGCTGGACCAGGACGAGTTCGAGCGGCGACTCTACGTTCTGCGGCGGGTGGCCGAGAACATGGTCCGGGCGCGCGGCGGGGCCCAGGCCAGCGCCTTCCACGTGCCAAGCCTCTCGAGTCGCACCTTCGTGTACAAGGGCCTGCTCCTCGCCCACCAGATCGAAGGCTTCTACCCCGACCTGACGGATTCTACGCTCGACAGCGCACTGGCTCTCGTCCACCAGCGCTACAGCACGAATACTTTCCCCACTTGGGACCTTGCTCAGCCCTTCCGGTATGTCGCGCACAACGGTGAAATCAACACCTTGCGCGGCAACGTGAACTGGATGCACGCACGCGAAGGCACGCTGCAGTCGGATCTGTTCGGTGATGATCTCAAGAAGCTCTTCCCGGTCATCATTCCCGGAGGGAGCGATACCGCGCAGTTCGACAACGTGCTTGAGCTTCTCGTGCTGGCTGGCCGCTCCCTTCCGCACGCCATGATGATGATGATCCCCGAGGCCTGGGATGGGCACGAGGGGATGGACGAGGAAAGACGCGCCTTCTACGAGTACCACTCGTATCTGCTCGAGCCCTGGGACGGCCCTGCCTCCATCGCCTTTACGGACGGGCGCAAGATCGGGGCGGTCTTGGACCGCAACGGTCTGCGACCCTCGCGCTACACGGTGACGCGAGACGGCTTCGTGGTGATGGCGTCTGAGGCCGGCGTCCTCGAGATTGCGCCCGAGAATGTGCTGAAGAAGGGCCGACTCCAGCCGGGCCGCATCTTCTTCGTCGATACGGAGCAGGGTCGGATTATCGAGGACGAAGAGATCAAGCACGAGCTCGTGCGGCGCCGCCCCTACCGCCAATGGGTGGCGGAAAACCGCGTGCGCCTTAAGGACGTACCGCAGGTCGAGGTCGTGCACCGGCCGAATCAGGAGACGCGTTTCGAGAGACAGCAGGCCTTCGGCTACACGCTCGAGGACCTGCGGATCTTGCTCCCGCCCATGATCACCACGGGAGTCGAGGCCCTGGGATCCATGGGCGACTACTCGG
>DAIOWK010000199.1:0-6847 GCA_036758525.1 Myxococcota bacterium | reverse complement strand
GCGCGTCAGGGGCCGGAAGCGCTGTTCGAGGAGCTCCGCGCGCAGGTCGATGAAAAGGCCGTGCGCCGCGTGGTCTTTGACCCCGTGGATCCCTTCTTTTCCAGCCTCGACGACGAGAGGGTCCTGCGGGCGCAGCTTCGCGCGCTCACGAGTCGCTGCGAAGCCCTGGGCTGGTCGCTCCTTCTGCTGTGTGATGACGCGACCTTTTCCCAGCGTCCCCACGTGATGCGCGTCTTCTCGGAGGTGTGCTGGGGGATTTTCGAGCTGCGGCACGAGGCCGATCGCGGGAGGGTCGACCTTCTCATCTACAAGATGCGGAACATGCGCCTCGTGCACAGCCGATTCCCGATCCAGATCGGACCCGGTGGGATCCGCGGTGCGGAGCGCGAGAGTGCGTCCCCGCCGCGCAGAGCGCCCTTCGCCAAGTTTCGTCCCGCCTCGACCTCCCCTTCGGTGGGGGTGTCGCGAGCCCTGCGAAAGACAAGTGCCACAGTGGGCACACTGCCGGAGGTCGAGCGCGCACTGGCCGACCTGGCCGAGCGCTCCGCGCCGCGGGGAGAGCGGCGCCCCGTGGCCGTGGTATTGCACGGCGATGACCGGATGCGCCGTGGGATTACCACGGCCCTCGCGGACTCATGCGACGCGCACGAAGGACGGGATGGGATTGAAGGCCTTCATCTCGTGCTCCGGGTTCGGCCCGACATAGTTGTCGTTGCGGCATCGATGCCGCGCCTAAACGGGATCGGACTCTGTCGCATCCTGCGTGAACACGGCGCCCTCGTGCCGGTTCTCTTTGTGTCGGACGACGCCGCACCGCCGAGCGAGCGCGCAAGCGTGCTCGCTGTGGGAGGCAACGACTGCGTCTCCGCCGGGGATACGGTGCAGCTTGTGGCGCAAACCGTGGCCCTCGCCGAGCGGAGCGCAACCGACACCTGCCAGGATTGGCCTGCGATCGACGTCACCGACGCCCTGGCGCGCCTCGGCCCGACGCGCATCGATCCCGCCGAGATCCTGGCGCGCGTCCATGCTGAAGCGGCTCGCTCCCGTGAGGTGGGCGCCACCCTGTCCCTCCTCGGTTATGAGTTCCGCTTCGCGGACGGACCGGAAGGCCGTCGCTTCGTGGACCTCTTCGAAGCCACGCTCGCCAAGGGGATTCGCGCCGAGGACGCCTTTTGCCGGGTGTCCGACGAGCGCCTTCTCGCCGTGCTGATCGGTGCCGACGTCGAGGGCGCGCGGCGCGTGGTGCGGCGCGTCCACGAGCGCATGGCCGCCGCCGCTTCCGACGTCTCTGCGGCGCGTGCCGTGAAGCCGAAGGCCCTCTACCGCCTCCTCGCCGTTCAGCCTCAGCCCCTCGACGGCGAGTCGAGCGAGGAGCCGCTGATTGAGCTGCTCCAGCGTCAGCCCGCGCATCTCATTGAGGAGGATCAGGACGAGCGGCCGGGGGAACCCATGGAGAAATACCCGCTGCTCGAGGCCGTCTTCCGTGCGCTCCATAGCGACGCCGGGGAATGCTTGTCGCTTCTCGAGGGCACACGGCATCCGGTCCGAAAGATCCAGGCCGGCCGGGTCCGGACCGTGGAGATCGGCCGCTTCCGCTATTTCACCCAGGACCCACAGGAGGAGACGCCGGGGGGCCATCGGGCAAGTCGCGGGGCGCAGATCGTCTGGGTGGAGCGCATCGACACGAAGGGACGCGCAGTCGCGCGGATCGAAGAGGGGCGGGTCTTCCGCGGACGGGAGATCTAAGGCGGGCCGTTCCACACGGTCACCACGAGCGCGCTCGTCGCGGGTTGCGGGCTCTTCATCCTGGGATGTGGGGCCCATCTTTTCGCGCAGCCGGACACGGGGAAAGACTATCTCGCGTACGTCGCAATCGAGTCGCCCGATCATCTGGGTCTGCTCTTGCACTGGCCCGAGCGCAAGATGCCTCTCAAAGTGTATCTGCCTCCGCCAGCGGAGGGCTGGTTCCCAGACCCGGCCCCGGTCGTCGAGGCGACACGCCACGCGGTCACCGATTGGACGGACGCAGTCCGGGGATCCCGAGTTTTGAGTTCGTCGGCAAAGCGGGCGACGCCGACATCCCGATCATGTGGGCGAACGCGCCGCCGAGCAGCAGCTTCGCGAGCATCGCTCACTGCGCGTGGCGGATCGACTTCCCTACCCGGCGTTTTGCCGTGGAGAATGTTCTCATCACCGCGTGGAACCGCGACGGTACGCAAGTGTCGGTGGAGGATCTGCACCGCACCCTGCTCCACGAGATGGGTCATGCCCTCGGAATCGGGGGGCACAGCCCCAACCCCGAGGACATCATGTACCCCTGGCGGGATGCGGCACCTGGCTCGATTGCCGAAGGCTGGGTGCTTCCCAGCAAGAGCAAATCGCTCACCGAGCGGGACCGCGAGACGCTTCGCAAGCTCTACGCGAAACCCAACGGAACGGTTCTCGCCGGTGTGCGCAGGGTCTACTAATACAGGATCGCGTCTGGCGATGGCTTCGGCATGCGGATCCGCGGAAACGCCCCGAGCCCGAGGTCCGGGAACGAGCCGTGGATCACAAGGTCGACGGGGAGGATCGATTCCCGTCCACGCACGAGCCCGTAGCGCTCCCGCATGCTGAGGAAGGCGTAGGTCGACGAGGCTCCTGCGCGCGAATCGGGATCGTCGAGCAGGCCGAGCCGTGCGCGCTCGAAAAAGACATCCCGCGCCGCGTCCGGCTTTACGCTGTTATCCGGATCGGCCAGCTCGTTTCGACGAGTGGTCTCTTCGAGCATGGACACAAGTTGTGCCATGCGCTCGGCCGACACCTCCTGGCGGACAATCTGCGGCGGCGCCGACTCATCCCCCTTCTGATCCACGTAGCAGATCTCGATCACACGCCCCCCGGCGAGAATCACGCCCTTGGGATGCAGCTCCCCATTGCGCAGATCCCCATCCAGCAGCTCGGGGCGCAAGCCGAGGCCCTCCGGCCCCCAGACCTGCGGGTTCTCTTTGAGAAAGCCCCGTGAAAGGCGGATCCGCTGCGGCGTCGCTTCCTCCAGCTCCGTGCGCGCGAGGGCGCCGGCTTTGCGACCCGCGTCGGTATCGCGAAACTCGCGCGCGATGCGTCTTAGCAGGGCATTACGGAAGTCCCGGTTGTGCTCCTTCTTCGCGCTTTCGAGGGCCTGGGCCGCGGCTTTTTCGCGAACGGTGGCGAGGTCTCCGGCCCCACCCTGCTCGGCGACCTCGAGGGCGCCCACCCAGTTGTCTCGGCTCTCTTCGTAGCCTTGCAGCCAGTGGCGCACTTCCTCCGCGTGTACGCCCCTGGGTCGGTGTGCGAGATAGCTGCGCGCGTAGGCGGCGGGCTCGCGGCCGAACGGCCAGGGGGAAAGCCACGGATATTCGACGAGCCTGTTCGGGAAGGAGGTCATGACTTCGAAGAACGAAGGAAGCACGATCAGCCATTCCATGGGGCGCGGCAAGTCGCGCTCGGGCGGACCGCTGGCCAGCGGCCCGAAGAGGATCCAGCCTACCTGGTGGGCGTCGTCGAGCCTGCGCGCGTGTAAAAATGCGTCATACGAGTTCTGATCGGGGTCGTCCGTTGTAGCCGCGGCGTGCCGTGCCATGTTGCTGCGCGAGGGATCCTGGCTTGCCAGGCTCTGCATACCCCGCCACATCGCGTCTTCGTCGTCGTGCTCCCCCGCTGCGATCGCGAGGGCGTACCGCGCCTCGTCGGCGGAAGGGCCGTCGCCACTCCGCGCAAGGAGGCGCTGCGCTGCGCCGGTGATATCGCCGTGGGGCGCAAGCAGTGCGCGCGCGAGAGCCGCTCCCTCGGGATTCAAAGGCTCGAGGGTGGCCGGCGCCTCGTAGCTGCGGAACTGGTTCGCCCGGGCCTCTTCGACGCGCTCCCCGGCCACGCGCGCAAGCGCTCCGGCATCGGGGTCCTCGGGTACAAAGTGCAGGGCGCGTTCGGCCGCGACGAGCGCGAGCTCGGGATGATCGTTTCTCAACGCGGATCGCGCGGCGCGCAGGGCGCGGTCACGCTGGGTCCGGTTCCAGGCGGCTTCGGCGTCCCGGACACGCTCGCGCAGTCGCGCGGCGTCGGGCGCGTCGGGATTTTCAGCCAGATAGCGGCGCCACTGCACGAGTGCCTGACGCTCGGGCAAATTGAGCTCGTCCGAGTTGCGCCACGCGACGACCAGGCCGACCAGCGCGCGGGCGACACCGATGGCTGCACGGAAGCCGGTGGTCACAACCTTGGAGGCGGGCTCGGCAAGTGCGTTGAAGACGCTGCCGTAGGTGATGAGGTAGGACTCGTGCATGCGCGCGTCCGCCTGCGCGAGCGGATCGTCATTCACGGTGTCTTCGAGGCGCGTCCGCAGGGCGGGCTCGAGATCGTTGCGCTCGAGCAGTAGCTCGGACGCTTGCTGGTAGCTCTTCGCGCTCGGCAAGGTCGCGTTACGCACATCGTAGGCAAAGGGCACGAGCCCAGTCGGGCGCTCACCCGAAGCGCTGCGCTCCACCTCCAAGGATTCGAGGGTGGCGATCGCTTGGTCGCCACGCTCGCGATCTCCGGCGAGGGTCGCGGCCATGAGACTGTGCGCCGCATGGTCCGCTTCGTCGGGCACGAGCGGGGCGCGCGCAGCGAGGGGTTCGAAGGCGGAGCCCACGGGCGGAGGCGTGGGTGAAGACGCGCACGCCCCGAGCAGCAGAAGCAGCCCCACTGCAGCGCGCTCCGCGAGGGCGTGGCTATTGCGTGAAGCGATCACGGTCCACACGCATGGTGAAGGCGAGGAAGGCTTCAAGGCGCCGCGACGCCTCGAGCTTCTCCGGCGTCCCATCCTGTTTTCCAACGGCCTCGTAGAGACGGGCGGCCGAGTCCACGAGCTCTTGAAAGCTCGCCGGGTCGAAGAGCAGCCCCTCCGGTGGATGCTTCACCACATATTCCTCTGCCAGCGCTGCGTAAAGGTCGGCCAGCTCCAGCATGTGTCGGCTGCGGAGCTTGCTCTCCTGGTTGTGGACGACGAGCTGCTGAAGTTCCGCCAGCGCCCGCACGTCGCCATCGGGCGTCGAACGCCGCGTCGCGACGAAGTAGCGTGCGCGGGCCATCTCCGCCCGTTCGATCTCTTCGCGGATCACCGCTTCGTAGTGCGTCCCAGTGGTCTCTGCTTGAAGGGCTTCGAGCAACGCCGTGCGCTGCTGGGACGCTTCCACGACGCTCACTGTGTCGTGGGGTACGGCAGCGGGCTTTTCGCCGGGTGCGTCGTCCGGCCGGTCGGCGTCGAAACCGATGCGCGCAGCCTCGTCGAGTGAGTCACAGATCGAGGCGCTACGCCGGGCTTCTTGCGCGAGCTCGCCTTCATGCTCGGCGGCCCGCCGGTAGTTCGCCGCGGCAAGATCGAAGGCGCGCAGTCGCTCGAGCGCGCGTCCCTTGGAGAAGGCGATCACGTCGTCCATGTGTCCGGCCTGGAGCGCATCGGCGTAGGCGTGCTCGATATTTTCGATGCGCAGGAGCGAGGCGCGATAGATGTTCCGCCCCGTGAAATCTCGTGCGGGCTCGAAGCGGTAGGTGTCATCGGGCACATGCTGGCGCAAAACGGCGACAACCTCGAGCAAATTCTCTGCGGGGCGGTAGCGCGGATCGGGTTGGTGCGAGGAGGCACAGGCCCCGAGGGCGGCGACGAGTGCCAAGAGGGCCGCGATCTTCCCGTCGACGCCCACGGCGCCTAGCCGCGCGAGTCGCTGCGGCGCGGTTTGCGCCTGATCTCGCGCACCCCGAGGGCTCCCCGGGCGGCATTGAGCATCTTCTCGGTGGCAATCACGGCCGCCGCCATCTGGTCGGAGTCGACCCCGAGCGTCGAGAACGTGGCCCCCCCGCCGTCGTATCGCCAGCTGATCAGGGTTTCGACGAGTGCCTCAGTCCGCCCGCCGGGGGGAATTCGCACGCGGAAGTCCTCGAGGCGCGGGAGCTCGATCCCCGAGCCCTCGAGCGCCTTCGCAAGTGCCTTCATGAACGCGTCGTAGCCGCCATCGCCGACGGACTGCGCCTTGTGGGTCCGACCACGATAGGAGACCGCCACCTCTGCTGCCGGGAGTTCGCCCTTGGCAACCGTGACCCGGTACGACTCGACCTTCACCCGTGAAGCGGCCGGTGCCTTGAGGACGTCGGCGATGATGAGCGGCAGGTCTTCGGGGACAACCGTGTGCTTCTTGTCGCCGAGCTCGATGATGCGTCGGAGCACGAGGTCGCGATCGGCCTCTGGGAGCTCGATGCCCAGGTGCCGGAGGTTCTGCTCGAGGGATGCCCTTCCCGAGAGCTTGCCGAGGGCGTAGCGGCGCTCCCGTCCAAAACGCTCGGGCAGAAGACGACTGGCATAGAGCTCGCCCTTGGCGTCGCCATCCGCGTGAATCCCCGCCGTCTGGGTGAAGACGTCCCGACCCACGATCGGCGTATTGGCGGCCACGTCCTTGCCACTGAAGGTCTCGACCATGCGCGAGGCCGCCAAGAGCCGGGACTCGTCGACGCCGGTCCGGAAAGGGGTCTGGTCGTGGAGGGCGGCCACGACCTCGGCGAGGCGGGTGTTGCCCGAGCGCTCTCCCATGCCGTTTACGCTCGTGTGGACCCCGCGCGCGCCTGCGGCCACCGCTGCCAGACAGTTGGCCGTGGCTAGCCCGTAGTCGTTGTGAGCGTGAAACTCGAACCAGCTCTCCGGCCAGTTCGAAACCATGAGCGCGACATAGCGGTTCGTGGACTCGGGGGAGAGCACCCCGAGGGTGTCGGGAAGGTAGATCCGTTCGACACCCAGTCGGACGAGTTCCTGCACCAGGGCGAACACGTAGTCGAAGGACTCCCGCACGCCTTGCGACCAGTC
>DAIOWK010000198.1:0-6861 GCA_036758525.1 Myxococcota bacterium | reverse complement strand
CGGGTCAAACCAAGGCGGGGGCCTCTGGTACTCTGGTGGATTGTGCGTGCGGGCCCTGCTCCTATCCCTTTCCAGCGTCGTCCGCGTGTACCTGGCCGTGCTGGACCCGGGGGCTCGCGCAGCGTGAGCTGGGGCTGGGCGACCGCGTGCGCGCTGTTGGCCGGGACCATCGCCGCACTCTCCTCGCCAGGCGAGACATCAACGGCCCCGCCGCTGCGGATCGGCACGAGCGGCGACTACGCACCCTTTAGCTTCGCCTCCGACAGCGCGGCTGGGGGTTTCGACGGCTTCGACATGGTCCTGGCACGCGCCTTCGCGGAGGCAGAGGGACGGCCGCTCGAACTCGTGCAGTTTCGCTGGCCGGAGCTCGATGCTGCGTTACGCGACGGACGCTTTGACATCGCCATGAGCGGCGTCACGGTGCGCACCGACCGCAGCTTGGTCGGTCGATTCAGCCTCCCGGTCGCGGACAGTGGCGCCGTGGCGTTGGTTCGCGACGGCAAGCGCTTCCCCGACCTCGCGGCGCTCGAGCGGGGCCGTCCACGCATCGTCGTCAACGCCGGGGGTCACCTCGAGCGTGTCGCGCGTGAACGCTTTCCGAATGCCCAGGTGCAAGCCATGGACAACGCACAAGTGCGCCGCATCCTCCTCGAAGGGCGAGCGGACGCCGCCGTCTCGGACACGCTAGAGGCGCGCGAGTGGCAGCGTGGCGCGGGCGAACTCCGCGTCCTGGGACCGTTCTCGCGCGATCGAAAGGCGCCCCTGGTTCGCGCGGACCTGCCCGAACTCGCTCAGCACCTGGATCTCTGGCTTTTTGCCCGAGAGGCGGACGGCACGTTGTCAGAGTTGCGGAGGAGCTGGCTCGGTGATCGCCATCCGGCGGCTACTGCAGCTCCGCTCGTGGCGCTGCTTGCGGCAGCGGACGAGCGTTTGGCGCTCATGCCGCTTGTTGCCCAGGCGAAGCGTCGCGCTGGGCTGCCAGTCACGGACGAAGCGCAAGAGACTCGCGTCCTCGACGCCGCGGTGCGCGCAGTGCACGAGGAGGCTGCCCGCACCGGCCGGGCAGAGCCCCCCGAGGCTGCAGTCCGCGGCGTCTTTCAGGCGCTCATCACTGCCGCTCGCCATCTCGAGGACGAGGCCCTCAAGATCCCCGAGAGCGCGCTCGCGCCGGAACCGCCGAGCCTCGACGGAGCCCTCCGGCCCGCCATCTCCCGCATCACGCCCAAGATCGCCGAGGCGCTTGTCCGGCTCGACGCCCTACCGCCCGCAGAGGCGTTGCGCCAGAGCGTGCGTGAAGAGTTGCGAACGCCAAATGTCACTGACGAGGAAGCGCAGCGGCTCGCAGATGCCCTCTCCGTATACCTCCCAGCCGGTGCCAGCATCGTCCCTTAGCCGAGCCGCAGCCTCGGCCAGTCCTTCGTTTTAGTAGTAGACAGTCCGCGTTCGATGGCGTGGACGTGCTTTCACTTCGGGATTCTGCCCCCGCGTCCAGAGCGCCGAGTCCAAGGCGCGCGCAGAAGTGCTACCGCCCCGTGCCCGGATCTCCGCTACCAGGCGTTCGACGGCGTGCACCGCCGCAGCGCGCAGCTCCACCTCTTCTGGTGATCCTGCGGGCAACAGTACTTCCCGCGCGATGTGGTCGGCGAGCGCGGGCTCGACGACAAGGATGCCATCGTGGCGGAGAACGTGTGGCACGAGGTTGTCGGCAAACGCGGTGAGCTTGTCCACATCCTCGAAGCGGCCGGGCCCGCGGCCCCCGAATGCTGCTGCGAGGTCGGAGGCGGTGATTTGCGCCCGCTTGTAGAACGGCACCTCTCGTCCATCGTAGCGGGCGACGTCGCGGTAGAAGGGCATCGCTGCGAGCAGGCCCACGAGCCGAGCCGCTGAGCCCGAAGCCTCCTCCACGAGCGCCTCGAACGATCCGGCGAAACGTGCCAGCAAGAGGCTTCCGAGATCGTTCAAGGCGTGGGCGTAAAGCTGAACGAGTTCGCGCACCGGCGGTACCGTGAGGTCCTGCCCGAGCAGCACCGCAAGCCGGGAGGCATCCATTTCCACGAGCTCGCGGGCATTGAGCGCACCCTCGGCGTCGAAGCGCTGCTTCAGGGCAGTGGAAACGGTCAGGTAGCCAGAGAGCGAGCCACGCTTACACAAGTGAGGAAACCAGCCCGAGCCGAAGTTCACGGCGTCGAGCGTCACCACGAACGCCAGTGTGGATTCAACTGTGCCCCGGTGGTGGTAGCAGGTGTCGTAGACGACGGGCGGCGTGCCGGTGTTTGCGAGTGCGGCGGCCACGGCTCGCAAACGCTCGTCGTCAATCCTGACATGGCAAGCCGCGGTCATGACGAACGCGCAGGCCTCTCGCACTTCGTCGAAAACGTCTCTGGCGGCGGGAGCTGACGGATTGCCGTGACTCACGGCTCAACACCCAGTAGCGTCACTGCCCCGGGCAAGACCTCGTAGCTCGCCGGGAGGACGCCGAGAGGCTCGCCGTCGACTTCCGTGAAGATACTCCCCTGCCCCGCGGTGTCGGGGAGCAGCGCTGCATCCAATCGGCGGCACTTGGCGTAGCAGACGCCGGGAAGCCCGAGATGGGTCCCGCGGTACAGCCGTGGAAGTTTCCGCAAGAGCTCAGGCTTGGTCAGTCCCGACACAACGACGACATCCAGCAGGCCATCGTCGGGAACTGCTTCAGGCGCCACCTGCATGCCTCCGCCGAAAAACCGTCCGTTCGCAGCGGTGGCAAGGGTAAGCGGGCCCTCGAAGAAGGGCTTGCCATCGAGCTCAAGGGCGACCCTTTGTGGGCGGTAGCGGACCAGGGCTCGCAGCGTCGCGAGCAGAAACGACAGGCGGCCGCCCAGCACTTTCGGCGCCTCGTTGACGAGCTTCGTGACGAGCCCGCTCACTCCGAGGCTTGCCACATTCAGGAAGTACGAGGTGCGCGCGCGGCCCTCAACGTCGCGGAAGCAAACACGTCCGGCATCGACACAGCGGGTCTTCCCGCCGACGATGCGTTCGATGGCGGCATCGACGTGTCGGGTCGCTCCAAAGCTGCGCAGGAGGTCGCCGCCCGTTCCGAGGGCGAGGGGTGCGATCTTCGCGTACCCACCTAGGCCGGCGCTCAACAGCCCCGTGACCACCTCGCTCATGGTGCCATCGCCGCCCGCCACGAGGATCCGCTCGACCCCGGCACGCACGGCCTCGCGTGCGATGCGCTCGGCGTCGCGGGGACCCCGCGTTCGCTCGATTTCGATTGGGCCAAGGGCCGCCCGCAGTTTCTTCTCAATCCCCACGAAGCGACTTTGCAGCGC
The DNA here is from genome assembly GCA_036758525.1 of Myxococcota bacterium. GTDB lineage: Bacteria > Myxococcota_A > UBA9160 > UBA9160 > UBA9160 > UBA9160. The sequence goes on along the minus strand of DAIOWK010000198.1, from coordinate 3,553 downwards.
ACCACCGCGGCTTGCGGGATTCAGCACGACAAGGGATCGAGTCGGCACGCCAAGATGGTACACGCGTTGCAGAATTTTGAGGCCACCGTCAGGCAGCAGCGGAGGGACGCGACGCGCGCGGCGGAACGATTTGGTAGCGCCGGCGAACCGAATCCGCGTACGCCACCGCCTCCGCCCGGGAGCGCTCGGCGTTCCAGCCCGCCGCTTCACTGGCGAGTCGCGCGATCTGCTCCAGGTTGCGCAAGCCTTGTCCTTCGGCGAAGAGCACAACCCGCATCCGGCGCTCAAGCAGATCGCAAAGCGTCGCGGGACACTCGGTGCGGAACACCCACGGTACTTCGGCCCAGGTAAAGCGCGAACTCCCGATCGGACCGCGGAGGGCCGGCGGAACCGTGGCAAGCAGCTCCTGCGCGGCTGCCCCGTAGGTCCGCACAAGGTGGGCCGCGCGGCTCGGCGCCAGACCGAAGTGACTTCGCAGGTCTGCCTCGAGGTCGGCCCGCGCAAAGGAATCGTTGCGCAGCGCGAGCTTCGCGGTGCGGCTTGGACCGACTGACGCCCGGCGCTCGCGCGGCAACCTGCGGATCGCAAGCTCAACGATGGCCTCGGCCATGGCGCGGTAGGTAGTGAGTTTGCCGCCCGCTGTGGAGATCAGACCTGAGGGGTCTTGATACACGCGGTGCTCGCGAGAGACCGAAGACGGAGGGATCTCGCTCTCGGGCGGCGCCACAAGGGGCCGCACGCCCGCGAACACGCTGCGCAAATCATTCGTGGTGAGGCTCACCCGGGGAAAGGCCTCGTTCGCCGCCGCGAGCAGGTAGTGCACTTCTTCGATCAGCACCGCCGGCTCGTCGATCTCCTCGCTAAAGGTGTCCGTCGTCCCGACCAGCGCCACTTCGTTCCACGGCACGAAGAAGAGAGAACGGCCATCCGGCGCGGGGAACGTCACCGCCCCTTGAGCATGGATCCGGCTGCGTGGGATCACGAGGTGCACACCCTTGGCGGGTCGCAACTCCCGCTGCAGGACAGGGCGATCGAGGCCGCGGACGCGTTCCACGGCCGCTCCTGCCGCATTGACGATCGCTGAAGCACGCAGGCGATAGCTTCTGTGCGCGAGGGCGTCGTAAACCCGCGCGCCCACCAGCGCGCCGCGTCCGTCGCGTTCAAACTCCACCACCTCCGCATGGTTTGCGGCATCGCCGCCGAGCGCACGGGCACTTCGGATCGTCTCGAGGACGAGACGCACATCGTCGACCTGCGCATCTTGGTACAGGCCCGCACCCCTTAGCCCCTCGCGGCGAAGGTCACGGGAGTACGCCGCAACCTCCTCGGGACGCAGCATGCGGAAGCGCGCGCTCCGGCGGAAGTTCGCCAGCGCTTCGTAGATCCAAAGCGCGCTTCGCACTTGCCAGAGCGGATACCTGCCGCCCTCGAAGGCCGGGAAGAGGAAGGGGAGCGGGCGCACGAGATGCGGGTTTTGCCGGACCAACAAGTCGCGCTCCCGGCAGGCCTCGCGCGTCACCGAGAGATGACCCTCTCCGATGTAGCGCAGCCCCCCGTGAATGAGCTTGGAAGAGCGCCCCGAGGTCCCCGACGCAAAGTCGTCGCGCTCCACCAACAGAGCCCGCAGTCCCCTCGACGCCGCGTCCCGCAGCACACCCGCCCCAGCGATCCCGCCACCGATCACGAGCAGGTCGAGTCCCTCGCGCTCTGCGTGCGCAAGGGCGCTCTCACGCTCCACGAGCGACCAGCTCATAGCAGTTTGCCTGGGTTCATCATGCCCGAGGGGTCCACCGCGTCCTTGAGGGCGTGCAGCGCCCGCATCCCGAGCACGCCTTTTTCGGCGGGCATCCAAGCGGCATGATCGGTCCCCACACCGTGGTGGTGGGAGAGCGTGCCACCTGCTTCGAGCACGGCGTCCGTAGCCTCGTGCTTGATGGCCGACCACTGCATGAGCTCTCGCGCCGGATCGATCGGGTAGAGAATCGTGAAGTAGAGGCATGCGCCGTCGCGATAGCTGTGGGAGAGGTGGCCCATTGCCAGTCCGGCCCCCGCATGCGCCTGCATCGCATCTTCGAGGGTACGAATCAGCGCGGCGTGCGTGCGCTCGATACTGCTCCAGGCCACAGATGTTTCCAGCGTATCGACGGCGACACCGATGTCGAGAAGCCAATCGCGCAGGTACGGAGTGCGAAAGCGTTCGCGCCGCCACGCCCGTCCCGGTCCTCGGCCGAGAGGGAGTCCGCCGCGCGCCCGTAGGCGCCCGCGCGCGCGGACCATGTGCTGAGCGGCTTCTCCTCGCGTCGCTCCGTCGGCGCCGTACAGGACGACGCTTCGTCCCGGGCCGTAGCCCGCCCGGGCGGCCGCGCCGAGCGCTGCTGCGCCGAGGTCGAAACGTCGAGCTGGATCGCGCCGCAGAAGCTGGGCGAGTTCGGTCTCGATCGCGTCCGACACCCGGAGCAGGCTGAGCGGAATGCCTTGCTGCACCACGTCTCGAACCCCGGCAACGCTCTCCGCGAAGCTTCGAAAGAGCATTCCGCGTTCGTCATGAACGACGGGCAGGGGCGAGGTTCGCAGCGTTGCCTCGACAATCACCCCGAGCGTGCCTTCGGAGCCAAGCAGCAGTGCGTTGAGATCAGGGCCTGCTGCCGAACGGGGGACCGGCACCGTGCCCAATACCCCTTCCGGCGTGACCACACGCATCGAAACCACGAGGTCCTCGATTCCGCCATAGGCGTTCGAGAGTTGTCCACTCGAGCGTGTTGCAATCCAACCACCGAGGGTCGAGTGCTCGAAGGACTGCGGAAAATGGCCGAGGGTGCGGCCACGCGCGACGAGCGCAGCTTCGAGGGCTGGGCCATCGATCCCCGCCTGGAAGGTGGCCGTCGCGCTCACCGGATCGATCCGCACGAGCCTATCGAGGTGTGTCGTGTCGAGGACGAGCACGCCGGCTTGGCCGGGAGCAGCCCAGGCCTCTACTCCCCCGACAACACTCGTTCCGCCGCCAAACGTCACCACCGCAAGCCGTGCCTCGCGTGCAACACGAAGCACCGCCGCGACGGCACCTTCCTCCGCCGGATACACCACGACCTCCGGCGCAGCGCTGATTTCGCCGCGCCGCAAACGCAGCAGGTCGGGCAGACTTTTGCCAAGGGCATGGGTGATCCGCTCAAAAGCGCTGGTGCGGACCCCGCCCTCGCCGCAGGCGGAACGGAGTGCGGAGAGCGTGGATTGCGTGAGCTTTGAGGGCGGCAGACGCACGCTCTCGAGAGCGACTGCCGGAGCGGACGGAGTGAGCCTGCATCCGAGGCGGCGAGCGAGCGCCTCACGCAGGTACCGCTCGCGCGCTCTTGAGAAGCCCGTCGACTCCCCGAGGCGCCCCCAGCCGTTCCAGCGAAGCGTGTCACGAGCGATCGTCATGACCGGGCCGTCTTCACTCCGCGCGGGCCGATCATGCCTTTCGCCTCGAGCCGCTCTGCTTCTCGCAGAATCTTGTCCTCGCTGTACGAGAGGATGACCTCAAGAATGCGACACGCGTCGGACGCAGCGCGATGTT
>DAIOWK010000197.1:0-6872 GCA_036758525.1 Myxococcota bacterium | reverse complement strand
GAAGGAGGGTCCGGTGATGAGACCGAAGTTGCCGCCGGAGTTGAAGTAGACGGGATCGACCTGAATCCCGGCCGCGCCACCAATGGTCAGGGCCGAAGCGCTCGCGCCCGTGAGCCCCATTCCGAGGGCCGCCCCCAGCGCGGTCCACGTTCGAAACCGGCTCATCCTGCGCTGCGCTCCTTCACCCAAGCTCCCTCTCGCCATCCCGCATCCCTCGCGCCTCACGTCCGGCGCCATCGTCCTAGGGTTTGGCCCGCGACCAATGGCCGCAACCTGCCTTGCCGGTCCTCCCGGCAAACGTCTTCAGGTGTGAGTGCCTTTGAGGGCAGGGAAAGTATCACAAAAGCCCCCTCGGGTGGCCGGGAGCGAGAGGGCTACCCACTCAGCGCCGCCCTCGCCGCCTTCCAGGGCTCTCGCGCTCACCCCGTGCGCGTCCTCCGCTGGAGCGGCGGGCCAGAACCCCCTCGAAGGGATCACCCTCCGGAAAGCCAAGAAGGCTTGGGAAGTCGGGGCCGGGAGGAGCGGCGTCGAGTCGGGCCAGTTCGACACTCTCTCGTGTCGCCTCCTCCTGGACCAGGCGCGCAAGCGTACCCCGCGTCGCGCGATCGTTGCGGCACACAAGCAGCGCTCCACCGGGCACGAGGCGCCGCAGCGCGGACCCGACGAGAGGTGCGAGATCTCGACGCACCGACCAGAAGCGTCGCCCGACCGCGGCGGCGGTCGGGGGGTCGATCACGATACCGTCGAAGCGTTCCGCTTCGGGCATGCGGGCGAGCACGCGCCGTCCATCACCCCGCACGGCGCGGTGGCGAGGGGAGCTCAGGCCATTCAAGGCGAGGTTCTCCTCGAGCCAGCGCAGGTACGCAGCCGAGAGGTCGACGCTCACCACCTCCTGCGCACCTGCGGCGAGGAGCGCCGCGCTGAAGCCGCCCGTGTGGGCAAACAGGTTGAGCCAGCGTCCTCCCGTCCGGGCGAGCTCGCTCAGACGCGCTCGGTTCTCCCGCTGATCGAGAAAGAGACCCACCGCGGGGGAGGGCTGCTCGGGTTGCGCAAGGCCCGGATCGATCCAGAAGGAGAGCCCGCGCTCGTACACGCGGAGGCGCTCCCCCGTCCAAAGCTCCGGACCGGGCGGCGGGAGCTTGCCCCGGATGAGCTCCACCGCGTGCAGGGCGCCAGTCGGCCGCTCGCGCAGGTGTGCAACGCGTACGACCGGCGGATCACTCCCGATCTCGGAGCTCATGGCATCGATCACGGCGTCGAGAGCGCGGTTTTCGAAGCCCTCGCACGAGCGGCCTGAGGCCACGACCCGCAGCAGAGGACCGAGTCGGTCGATCGCGAGGCCCGGAAGCCCATCCGCCTCACCGTGAATCAGGCGGAAGGCATCCGTGCGCTTTGCGCCGGCGGAAGGCGAGAGCAGCTGTGCGCGCCGCCGGAGCGCGCGTGCGACCCGGGCCTCAACGCTCGGCGCCTCCCGCAGGCTCGCGACGTCCCGCGCCCACACCCGAGCGGCAATGCTCCCCTTCCCCTCGATGCGTGCGAGCGTGCGTGGCGGTCCCGATGTCCCGCCCTGCGCCGCTCGAATCCATACCAGCGCTCCCGGACGAAACCGCCCGGCGTCACCCGTCTCGCTGTCGGTGAGAACCCATGGATGCCCGCGCGAGAGCGCTCGAAGGCTCGCCTGTGAGACCTCGAGGCATGCGCCCTCGCTCGCTCGTCCGGCGGACAGCTCAGGGGCAAACACCGCTTCACTCGGCCACCAACCTTCGGGCGCTTGCCCGAGAACGCCTTCTGGAGCGGGCACGGGGCGAAGCCGGAGGCCACCCTCGACGAGTACGCCGCCATATCGTGCGTCCCCAAGCAGCGGAAAGCCCGCGGCCGCAAGGCACCGACGAAGCGTCTGCGGGCCGCCCGCCGAGAGCTCGAGCTCGAGCTCTGCGACCCCGCTGCGCACCTCACCCCGCCGGAACCTAAGCAGGGCACCGTCGCGCGCATCGGGATCTCCGAGCACACCTGCCGCCCACGGCGGAGCCGGCGCGAGGGCGAGGTAGCGAAGGCCCGCGCTCTCGGGCCTCGCTGGATTCTCATCACCTTGCGTCGGCGGATTGCTCCATTCGATCTCTGTCCCGGGCTCGACGCGGAGCGTGGGGTCACGGAGCGTGCGGCCCCCGGCCCCTCGCACGCGCAGTCCTCCCCCGCGCAGCTCGTGCACGCGGGCCAAGGGGAGTGCGCGCGCGAGCAGATCCGCAAGCGCGAGCGCGCGGCCAGGTGCCCGAAAATGCAATGCTTCCACCGTGTCGGTTGTACCTCTCCCGGGCTTTCGCCGCTCGCGCCCGCGAACCGCCGAAGACCGAGGACACGGGTCCCGGTGCGCAGCGGTAGACTCGGCGCAATGAAGCCCTCTGCGCCCTCCCTCTTCCAGCCCGAGGCGGCGCTCGCCCTCGTTCCCAAGGCGATTCTCGCCGTGTGCGAGACCCTCGCGGCTGCGGGCTTCGAGACGGTGTTCGTCGGTGGTTGCGTGCGGGACCTCGTGCGTCGGGCTCCGGTCCGCGACTTCGATCTCGCGACGGCGGCGGCTCCGGAGCGAGTGCTCGAGCTCTTTCCGCGAGCGGTTCCTACGGGGATCCGACACGGCACAGTGATGATCCCGACCAAGGCGGGCCCGGTCGACGTGACAACCTTCCGGGCCGGCGCACGTCTTGAGGACGACCTCGCGCAGCGCGACTTCACAGTGAACGCCATGGCCCTCGACCCACGAACCGGTCGCCTGGTCGACCCGTTCGGTGGCGCGGCGGACCTTCGGGCCGGCCGCCTCGCGGCGGTAGGCGACGCGCTAGCGCGTCTCGATGAAGATCCCTTGCGCGCGCTGCGCGCAGCACGCCTGGTCGCGACCCTCGGCCTTCACCCTACGCCAGACCTGCGCGCCGCCCTCGGCGCGGCGCGTCCCGGCCTTGAAAAAGTGGCGCGTGAGCGCATCCGGCAGGAGCTCGGCCTGATGTTCCGCGCACCTGGGGCCGCGGCGGGGCTCGTGCTCTTGCGCGAAAGCGGGATTGAGGCGGATCTCGCGCCGGGTGCGGCGCCCGACGCACCCGAGGTGCTGTCGGGCGTGCCCTCTGATCTGGCGCTCCGCCTCGCCGCCTGGCTGCGCGGAGCGCGAGCGGGGATGCTGCTTGCACGCTTGCGATTTCCGCGGCGTCTGGTCGAGCGAGTCTGCACTCTCCTTGCGATTCATCCCCTCGAAACGAATGTCGATGGAACCTCGGACACCTCTGTCCGCCGGCTGCTAAAACGCGCGGGCGAAGAAAACGTCGACGCGCTTCTGGCGCTGCGCGAGGCGGAGCTCCATGCCTGGGAGAATCGGCGTCCGGAGTACGTACGCGCTGTCCGCGCGGAGCTCCATGTTCTTCGCGCGGGTCTCGCCCGGGTGCGGGCCGCGGGTCATGTCGCGCTCCAGCGTCTCGATCTCGCCGTGGATGGTCAGTTCGTGATGGAGGTGCTGGGCTGCGTCCCGGGGCCGGAGGTCGGACGCGCGCTTCGCTTTCTCACCGATCGCGTTCTCGAGGATCCGGCGCGCAACACTCCCGACTCGTTGCGCGCGCTTCTTCTGGCCTGGGCGGAAACAACCTCTAAGAGCGACGCCTCGCTTCTTAGGCGCTAGATCCGCCGCTCACGGTCTGCGCAACCTGCTCTCTCCGCAGAGCGATGAAGGCGCCATACAGCGACGCCACGATGACCGCGCTTCCGAGCAGATGCGTCAGGGTCGCGAGCCCCCCGCAGTGGGAGAGAAGCCCGATCCGCGAGAGCAGCCAGTTCCAGTCGTGAATCTCTCCACCTACGAGGGGGAGCGCCATGGCCTGCGCGTCGGCCATGTAGCGGGCCACATTCAATACGTTCTCCCCCAGCCACACTCCGCACACGCACGCGTCGAATGGTCGACCGGAGCCAAGGAATTGAATCCCCGCCGCCACGGGGAAGACCAGTTGGCCGAGCGTCCCGCCAAGCATCCCGATGGTTCGGCCGAACAGGCCAAAGAAAACGTGTCCCGCCTCGTGGAAGAGAAGGTTTGCCCCGTCGATGAAGTGGTAGTCGTAGGCAAAGATGAGCCAAAGGGCATAGGGAATAAGCGCGAGGAGGAGGAGCGCGCGAGCCGTCATCCGATCTCCTAGCCGCGAGTGTCCTTCTATCGGCGCGCCGGGACGCGAGGCTTAGGGGACCCAGCGCTGAAGGCGCCCCCCAAACGATTGACAGCGACGGGCAGGTCGTGAATTCTTGGGGGGTGATGAGCGATCTCGAGCTCGTTTTTCGTACGACCCCAAACCCGCTGCGCACGCGGAAGACGCGTCCCGGCTAGCTGGAAGGGTCCGTTCGACCGCTCATGCGAACGCCCCTCCGGCCCTGCCGGAGGGGCGTTCGCTCTTTCTGGATTCTCGCACCGGGCGCGTGGGAAGCCCGAGGAGGAATCGATGACCGAACCGCAGCAAAGCCCGCGATCTGTCGCGGTGGTCGGCGCCACCGGCGCTGTAGGCGAAGTCCTTCTGGAGGTGCTTGCCGAGCGCCGTTTCCCGATTTCGCACTTGCGGGCCCTTGCAAGCGACCGGTCCGCCGGAGCCACGGTGCGCTTTCGAGGCGAGGCCCTCACGGTGGAGCCTGCTCGTCCGGAGCGATTTGACGGCATCGATCTCGTCTTCTTCGCTGCGACCGGTTCGCTCTCGAAGGAACTGGCGCCCGAAGCCCAACGTCGAGGCGCGGTGGTGATCGACAAGTCGAGCACTTGGCGCATGGACGCCGCGGTGCCCCTCGTGGTCCCCGAGGTGAATCCGGACGCCATCATGAAGCATCGCGGGATCGTGGCTTGCCCCAACTGCACGACGATCGGATTCGTGATGGCCCTCGAACCCCTGCGGCGCGCCGCCGGCCTGCGAAGCGTGGTGGTGACGACGCTTCAAGCTGCGAGTGGGGCCGGTCGCGACGGCACGGACGAGCTCTCTCGCCAGACAGAGGAGCTCGCGAGCGGCCGAGAACTCGAGGCCAAGGTCTTCCCAAGACCCCTCGCTGGAAACGTGCTCCCGCTGTGCGAGAGCTTCCGAGACGATGCCTATTCGACGGAAGAAGTGAAGCTCCTGCTCGAGACGCGCAAAATCCTGGGCCTCCCCGACCTCGCGGTGTCCATGACCTGCGTCCGCGTCCCGGTCGCTGTGGGTCACTCCGCCGCGCTTCTCGTGGAGACGGAGCGCCCGCTCACGCCCGCAGCCGCGCGCGCGGCACTCGCTGGATTCCCCGGCGTGCGCGTCGTGGACGATCCCTCAAACAACGTCTTCCCCACACCGAGGGACGTCGCGGGAAGGGACGAAGTGCTGGTGGGCAGGATTCGCCGTGACCTTGGGAGCGACCGCCTTTGGCTCTGGGAAGTCTCCGACAACCTGCGAAAGGGCGCGGCGACCAACGCGGTGCAGACGGCGGAGCTCTTGCTTGCGCGGGGCCTTGCGTAGCCGATCGCCGGGCCTTGCGTGCCGGGGGGCTCCCCCTGCGCGCTACCTCGAGCGCAGCGCCACAAGCTCGTTGGTGATGCGCTCCAGCCTTGCGATGACCTCTCCGAAGCGCGCCTCCTCCGTCGAGGGAATCCGCCCGTGGAACGAGAGCGTGCCGCCCGGTTCGAGCACGGCGCGCTCGACTTCTGCGAGTGAGGCAAAGCCCTGGCGGCGCGCCGCGCTCTCGAGTTCGGCCTGGCTGATGAGCTCACGACGCAGGCGGTCTTGTCGAAGCTCTCCACCCTCGATCAGCACGGCGGGAGCGCCTTCGGCAAGATGCTCGAGCTTGGGATGCTCGAACACGAAGCGGACCATGCCATAGTTCACAAAAAGCAGTGTCGAAGCGGAGATGAGTCCGCCCGTCACGCTGACGTCCTCCCCGATGATCGCGTTCTGCACGGCGTTGGCCAACAGGAGAAGCACGGTGAAGTCGAGGGGATTGAGCTGCGCGAGCTCGCGCTTTCCCGCAAGCCGGAGACCCACCACGATGAAGAGATAGACGACCACCGTCCGCGCGATCTTTTCGACGACAGGTAGCCCGAGAACGAACATGTCAGTCAGGACTCGAGAATCCAAAGTACCTCCCCTCCCCTGCGTGGACCCGGCGGCTGCGCCGGGGGACGGGGTGGATCCTAACGAGGTTCCCACGGCTCGCGGAGGTTCCGCGGATCGCGCATGCGCCATCTCGTTGGCATTCCCACCCGCTTCCCTGGATCGGGGACTCTGCCGGTCGCGCCAGACGATCGATCGTCGCTGAGCCGAACCTAATCGGAGCGGCTCCCTGGAATCCTCTTTTCCTCAAAGCGGACTCAAGGCGCGCATTGCAACGGACGAAGCTTCCCTCCGATGGTCTCGAATCTTGTGCACGGGGCGTACGGACGGGAGCTCGGTCGGGCACTTCTCCCTTTTCACTTCGACATACGCCCCCACCGTCGGCTTCTCGCTGACGCCGACAGCTGCGCCGGCAGGGGTCGGCCCCCCGAATGGCTGGGACGGTTCCGAGATCCGCGCCCTCTCCGAGCCTCACGCCGCTGGCAGAGCATGGCGGACCTCCCCTGCCATTCTGGTTCGTGGTCCGATTCACACGGTGTTCGCCGAGGGCGCCGGGCCTGGGTGCGGACCTTCTGACAGTCCGCCGTAGAGCCGTAAGGGTCGAAGCCAGCGTTCTCGAGGGGATTGTGACCAGAAGGCTCGGACAACTCGATTCGCTACGGGGTCTCGCCGCGGTTTCCGTTGTGATCTGGCACTGGATCTACCTATCCCTTCCCACCTCTGCCCCGGGAATGGAGTCGGGGGTCCTCCGGAGCGTATTTCTACAGCATGACCTCAGCGTCCTCGCCACACTGG
>DAIOWK010000196.1:0-6872 GCA_036758525.1 Myxococcota bacterium | reverse complement strand
GAGCACGCTCTCCTTCCACTCCTCGGGCCGTGCGACGTCACGATCCTCGGGCGCCACATTGAAGTCGCCGCACAGAACGGCCGATTCGCCCTTTTCGAGCGTGCGTTCGAGGTAGCCACGCATGCGCTCCATCCAGCGCAGCTTGTACCCGAACTTTTCCGAGCCCACCTCGCCCCCGTTCGGGAAGTAGGCGCACACCACGCGAATGCCGCTCACCCGCGCGCTGATCACGCGGGCCTGCGCATCATCGTCACCGTCGCGAAAGCCCTTCTCGACCTCCGCCAGTGGCTCATGAGAGAGAATGGCGACGCCATTGTAGGTGCGCTGGCCGTGCACAGCCGCCTGGTAGCCAAGCGCCTTGAGAGCCGCGCTCGGGAAGTCGTCGTTTGCGGCCTTCAGCTCCTGAAGGCAGACGAGTTCCGGCTGCTTCCGCGCGAGCCATGCCAAGAGCCTCGCCTCGCGGGCCCGCACGGAGTTCAGGTTCCAGGTGGCGATCCTCATCGACCGGATAGCTCTAGCCCCACCGCCCGGGCTTCACCAGGGCAGGGCCGTCTGTGCTACCCGAGGGTGCATGGTGCAGAAGGCACTCGACGAACTGGTCTCGATCCTCGACCTCGAGGAGCTCGAGGTCAATATCTTCCGCGGGCGCAGTCCGAAGGAGGACAGGCAGCGCGTGTTTGGCGGCCAGGTCGCCGGCCAGGCGCTGGTCGCTGCAGGGCGTACGGTGGAACTGGGCGTCCTGCACTCCCTCCACGCGTACTTCCTCCGCCCCGGGGATCCCAAAATCCCGATCCTCTACGAGGTCGACCGCATCCGCGACGGCAAGAGCTTCACCACCCGTCGCGTGGTCGCGATTCAGCACGGCGAAGCCATCTTCCACCTCTCCGCGTCCTTCCAGCGCCCCGAGCAGGGCCTAGAGCACCAGATCCCGATGCCGGAGACGCCCGGCCCGGACGAGCTGCCCGCGGGCAAGGGTCGCTTTGCGAAGACTCCGCCGGATCTGCCTGAGGAGATGCGCAAATGGCTCCAGCGACCGCGGCCGATCGAGATCCGGCCGGTCGAGCCCATGGATTACTTCCAGCCCGAGAAGCGATCGCCTCATCAAAGGGTGTGGATCCGAGCCGACGGGAAGCTCCCCGACGACCTGATGCTCCACCAGTGTGTTGTGGCCTATGCCTCGGACATGACACTTCTCGACACCGCCACGCTTCCCCACTCGATCTCCTGGTTCGATCCACGCTTTCAGATGGCGAGCCTTGATCACGCCATGTGGTTTCATCGGCCCTTCCGGGCAGACGACTGGCTGCTCTACGCGCAGGAGAGTCCCTCCGCTTCGGGGGCGCGCGGCTTCACCCAGGGACGTCTGTTTACCCGGGACGGCATCCTCGTGGTCTCGGTGGTGCAAGAAGGACTGATTCGGATGCGGGCTTCGGGGCAAGGCCGCGGCCGCTGACCGCGCGTCGCGGTGCCCTCTAGCGCCAGAGCGCTTCGAGTTCCTGGAGCTCCGCAATCGCGTGGTGCACGCTGTCGCAGGGTCGCGCGTCCTTCGCCTTCCAGACCGTCCGCATGCCGAGTGTGCTCGCTGGCAGGAGGTTGGCGCGCGTATCGTCGACCAGGCAGCACGCGCTTGCGGGGACACCGATCCGCGAGAGCACCTCCCGGTAGGCTGCGGGGTCGGGTTTGGGCAGGTAGCGAAGGTCTTCCAGGGCCACCACGTCGTGAAAGGCCTGTTCGATTTCGAGCAGGCGGAGGACCTGCTGTGCGTGGGCGCGGGGGGCGTTCGTGAACACCACCTTGCGTGGCGGAAGACGCCCCAAGAGCTCTCGCAACTCCGGATCTGGCGCCAGCAGGTCCGACAGGTCGCAATCGTGCACAAAACGCAGATAGTCGTCTTGGTCCACCGAGTGGCGTAGCACGAGGCCGCGCAGCGTCGTGCCGTGGGCCCGCCGCAGCGCCCTCCGTACCGCATCCACCTCGTGGCGCGGGATTCCAATGCGATCGCGCAAGTAGGCGTTGATCCGCCCATCCACGCGGCGCAGGACGCCGCGTTCCGGCGGATACAGAGTTTCGTCAAGGTCGAGGAGCAGGACCTCCACGGATCCAGAGGCTAGCATCCAAGGCCGGTGGCAGTCTTCGGCACGCTCACACTCATTGCTGTCGGCGCACTCCTGGTCGCGGAGTTCCGCGGGCTGCGCGCTGGCGTGTGGGTCGCAAAGCCCTTGGCATCGTCAGGATTCGTCGCTGCAAGCCTCGCCTCGGGCGCCCTCCGGTCCGCCTACGGCCGGAGCATCCTCTTCGCGCTGGCGCTGTGCTGGTTTGGCGACGTGCTCCTCATCCCGCAGGCGCGCGCCGCCTTCTTGGTCGGGCTCGTCTCGTTCTTGCTCGGGCACCTCGCCTTCGCCTTTGCCTTCGCGGAGCGCGGCATCGCCCTTGGCCTCGTGGCCCTGGCACTTCTGGCAGCGCTCGCCGCCGGGCTCGTCTTCCTGCGCTATTGCGAGCCGCACGTGCCGCCCGCCCTGCGATATCCCGTGCGGATCTATGTCGCCGCGATCTCCCTCATGTTGGCGTGCGCTGCGGGCACGGTCGCGAAGGCAGGAGCCCCCTCCATCCTGCTGGGAGCGCTCATGTTCTGGCTGTCCGATCTTGCCGTGGCGCGCGACCGCTTCATCGCTCCGGGGCCCTGGAATCGGCTCTGGGGGCTCCCGCTCTACTACGGCGCGCAGCTCGTCTTGGCCTCGACCGTCGCCTTGGCGAACCGCTGAACGCCGTTTACTCTGCCGCGGCGATCGCCCCATGGACAGGAGATACGATGTCGTCCTCTCGCCTGCGTTTCGGGATCTTTCTCGCGCCCTTCCATCCCGTCGACGAGAATCCCACCGCCGCACTGCGGCGCGATTTCGAGCTCGTCGAGTGGCTTGACCAGCTCGGCTATGACGAGGCGTGGATCGGGGAGCACCACTCCGCGGGCTACGAGATCATCGCCTCGCCCGAGCTCTTCATCGCGGCTGCGGCCGAGCGCACGAAACATATCCGCCTCGGCACCGGCGTCTCGTCACTGCCCTATCACCACCCGCTGATGCTCGCGGACCGCATCATGCAGCTCGATCACCAAACCCAGGGCCGCGTGATGTTTGGTGTCGGCCCGGGGGCTCTCCCCTCGGACGCCTTCATGATGGGAATCGATCCCCTGAAGCAGCGCGACATGATGGACGAAGCGATCGGCGTCCTGGTGCCGCTCCTGCGGGGCGAAACCGTGAGCTACGAGTGCGACTGGTTCAAGCTGCGCGAGGCGCGGCTCCAGCTCGCTCCGTACAGCCGTCCCCACGTCGAGATCTGTGTCGCTTCGCAGGTCTCGCCCTCTGGCGCGCGGGCCGCAGGCAAGCACGGCCTCGGGCTTCTTTCGATCGGAGCCACCACCACCGGCGGCTTCAACGCGCTGGCCAGCAACTGGCAGATTTGTGAGGAGCGCGCAGCCGAGTTCGGTCAGACCGTCGACCGCAACGCCTGGCGACTGGTGGCGCCAGTCCACGTCGCGGAAACCCGAGACAAGGCCCGCGAGAATGTGAGGTTCGGGCTTGAGAAGTGGCTGCGATACTTCCAGGAGGTGGCGGCGCTGCCGCTCGCACCGTCGGGTGAGATCGACAACGCGATTGACGCACTGATCCGCTCCGGCCTCGCGGTGATCGGCGACCCCAACGACGCAATTGCACAGCTCGAACGCCTGGAGAAGCAGTCCGGCGGATACGGCTGCTTCCTGCAGATGGTCCACAACTGGGCGGACTTCGCGCAGACCAAGCGCAGCTACGAGCTCGTCGCGCGCTACGTGATGCCGCGGTTCCAAGGCCTAAACCGAGGCCGCGAGGCCAGCATGGAGTGGGCGGCGCGCAACCGGCCGACCTTTATGGGCGCCGTCGGCACGGCGATTATGACGGAGATTCAGAAGCACGCGCAGGAGCAGCAACGCAAGCAAAAGCAAGCGAGCTAAGACGTTCCTCTGGCTCCCCGGTCCAGCTCCTCGGCGATCTGCTTGCGATAGGCCATGAGCTGGCGCGCCCGGCCAAAACCGACCGCCGCGACGAGCTGGTTCCCGCGCTCGAAAAGCGCGACGAAGCGGCGTTCGCCGAGAGAACCGTCGACCACGCGCAAAGAGCAGTCCGCACGCGGTAGGCCTGCGATCTGGATCTTCATGTCGTATTGATCCGACCAGACGTAGGGTACGGGGGCAAACGGCTTCGCTCCCGCCGCTCCCGCGAGCAGGCGCTCCGCCGCGGCGACTCCCTGCTCCACGGCGTTCGTCCAGTGTTCAAGGCGAATCGGCTTCTCGAACCCGGGATGCGCCCAGCGTGCGACATCGCCCGCTGCCACGACACCTTCTGCCCGTGTGGCGCAGCTCGCGTCACACAGAACACCGTCGGAAAGAGAAAGACCGGAGCCCTCGAGCCAGGCCGTTTCCGGCACCACCCCGACACCGACCACGACGACCTCCGCGGGCACAAAGCTTCCATCCGTAAGCCGCACGCCCTCGACGCGCGCCGACCCGACGAAGCCCGCCACTCCGACGCCACAGCGCACAGCGACGCCGTGATCCTGGTGCACCTGCGCCACGAGCGCGCCGAGCTCGGGACCGATGCCGCGAACCAGGGGCGCCGCCAGCGCCTCGAGGAGCGTCACCCGAAGCCCTCGCTCACGGCAGGTCGCTGCAACCTCCGCACCGATGAAGCCCGCTCCAACCACTGCAATGCGCGGGCCGTGCTCGAGCTCGGCCCGAAGCGAAAGGCAATCGTCGAGCGTGCGCAGGACGTGGATTCCGGCGAGCCCACCCGCACCGGGGAGCGTGCGCGGCGTGGCGCCGGTCGCGATGACAAGCCCATCGAAGGGGAGATCCTCACTCCCATCGTCGAGGCGGAGCGTGCGGCGGGCGAGGTCGAGGCCGACCGCCTTTCGCCCAAGGCGCCAGTCCACCGAGAGCTCCTCCCAGGTTCCCGGCTTGCGCAGGGAGATCGTCTCCGGCTCCCGGCGACCGGCCAGGACCTCCTTCGAGAGCGGGGGGCGATCGTAGGGCTGATGATTCTCACGGCCGATCACGACGAGTCGGCCGTCGAAACCCTCGCGTCGAAGCGTCTCGGCAGCCCGCAGGCCGGCCAGGGAGCCTCCCACGACGACGATCTTGCGGAGCGGCTTCACATCCACACTCTACCCTTCCAAAGCTCCGTGGCCGGCGCTTCCCGACGTGAGGCGTTCCTCGCTCCCACCGGAAGGACAAAGGCACGGCGTGATTCGGGACGGGACGCCGCGCGACGTCCAGTCCCTTTTCGGGGTGGGCAAGCGGCTCGGCGATCGAGGTCGCGGCGCGCACGAAAATGGGTGAGCCTTCTCGCCAAACCAGGGGCCGCGGAGAGCTCTCCGGCGCACCCGCTCGGCGAGCTTGCCGAAGCCAAGAGGACGCGATGAGCCACGCGATCTTCGTGCGCGAGACTGGCGGACCCGAGGTGCTGCGCTTCGAGCCCTATGACCCGGGAGCCCCGGGCGAGAACGACGTCCGTGTGCGAGTGCGCACCTGCGGAGTCAATTTCATCGACATCTACTTCCGCACCGGCCTCTATCCCCGTCCTCTGCCCTTCGTGGCCGGCCTCGAAGGCGCGGGCGAGGTCGAAGCCGTAGGACGCGGCGTCGTGGGACTTCGGATCGGGGACCACGTCGCTTGGGCGAGTGCTCCCGGATCGTATGCCGGAGCCGTGGTCGCACCCGCCGACCGTCTGGTGCGGGTACCCAAGGGCGTCGCCGACGAGGTGGCGGCGGCCGCGATGCTTCAGGGGATGACCGCCCACTACCTGAGCCACGCGGTGCGAACGACCAAACCCGGCGACACCGCTTTGGTGCACGCCGCTGCCGGGGGAACCGGGCTCTTGCTCGTGCAGATGCTAAAGCGCGCGGGCGCGCACATCCTCGGTACCTGCGGAAGCGCAGACAAGGAGGTGCTCGCGCGCGAGGCGGGAGCGGATCATGTGATCCGCTACCGCGAGCGCGACGTCGCGACCGAGGTGCGGCGACTGACCGGCGGACGCGGTGTCGACGTGGTCTACGACTCGGTCGGGCAATCGACCTTTGAGGGCAGCCTGCGATCGCTGCGCCCGCGGGGGCTGCTCGTGCTGTTCGGCCAGTCGAGCGGAGCGGTGCCTCCCTTTGATCTGCGGCGCCTAAACGAACTCGGCTCGCTGTACATCACACGCCCCTCGCTGGCGCACTACACCGAGAGCCGTGAGGAACTCGCGCGACGCGGCGGCGAGGTTCTCGACGCAATCGAATCCGGGGCGCTGCGCGTGCGCATCGGCGCCCGTTTCCCGCTGCGCGAAGCACGCGCCGCCCACGAGGCGCTCGAGAGCCGCTCCACCACAGGAAAGGTCCTGCTCGTTCCGTAGACTCCGAAGGCATGCGAAACCGGGTCGTGAGAGCAGGGCTTCTTCTCGTCGCGGCGGCCGCCGTGGCGGATGCCCTCTTCCTCGCGTGGCTCTGGCCCAACTGGAGCGCGTTGGCTCGCGGTCCGATCCCGAAATCCCGCTTCATCCAGAGCTACGAAGACAGCCTTGCCGACGAGGCGCGCGATGGCAAGCGCGATCTTCCCGCGCTGCGTTGGATGCCCGTGCCACTGGCCCGCATCCCGCGCATCGTCCAGCGCGCGGTGATCCTCGCCGAGGACGTCCGCTTCTACCAACACGACGGCATTGATCTCGAGGCCATGCACGACGCCGTCGACTACGATCTCGGTCAAGGTCGGCTTGCCCTCGGCGGAAGCACGATCTCCCAGCAGACGGCAAAGAATCTGTTTCTCTGGCCCGCGCGCAGCCCGCTGCGCAAGTGGCATGAGCTCGTGC
>DAIOWK010000195.1:0-6912 GCA_036758525.1 Myxococcota bacterium | reverse complement strand
TCATCGGCGCCCGCGCGTTTGGCATCGAGCTTCGCGAGCACGTTGTTCAGGTAGTTCAAGCTTTTCACACCGGGGTCCAGCACATCCGCGGGCGGTCGCCGCACGGTCGCGGTGGCGAGCTCGAGACCGTGCTCCAGCTTCTCGGCGGGAAACAGCCGCACCGAGTCGACCAGGCACAAGACGCGAGGCTGTGGACAGCTTGACGGATCTACGCCCAGGGCTCCTTCGCCCCGCGTGACGATGAGCCGGACATAAGACTCCTCCGACCCGAAGGCCCGGGCCGTGGCGAGCACGATCTCACGCATCGCCTCGATTCCGCCTGGGATCGCAAGTCCAATCACGCGGGCGGACGTTGCGAGCCGGGCAAGATGCAAGTCCAGGCGGAAGGCGCGCCGCCCGTACACCCGAATGCCTTCGAAGATTCCGTCGCCGTACAGCAGGCCGTGATCGGTCACGGGAATCCGGGCCTCGCTTGCCTCCACGATTTTGCCGTCGATCCAGACCTTCACGCCGTTCTCCTTTCGCTTCGACCTTGCAGGCGGTCGCCGATTTGGCCGGCCGCGGCGAGGAGTTGCTGCGCCACCCGTCCGCTCTCCCGCGGGGCGAGCCGAACACTGGGCGCGGCCAGCGCCACGGTCGCGACGAGGCGTCCCTCGACGAGCACAGGCGCGGCCACCACCACAAGGCCAGGGATCCACTCCTCACGGTTCTCCGCCCAGCCGCGGCGCCGCGCGAGCGCCACCTCTTGCAGCACGGCAGCGCGCTGCGTCCGCGTGCGCGGCGTGAAGCTGTGAAGCGCGCCTTCGGGAAGCCCGACCAAGTTGGGCGCAAAGGCCAAGTGGAGTCTTCCCACCGCCGTGGCGTGCAAGGGGACCTTCTCTCCGATGCGCGGGGCTGCACGCAGAAACCCCGGACCCTCGACCTTGTCGAGCACCGTGATCTCGCCCTCCCGCGCAGCCGTGAGGAAGAGGGTCTCGCCGAGCGCTTTCGCCGCGAGCTCCAAGACAGGATGCGCTGCGAGCACGATCGGCTCGCGCTCCAGCATGCCAAGACCGAGGGCGATAAGACCGAAGCCGAGGCGGTAGCGGCCTTCGGCGTCTTGCTCGACAAGACCCCGCTGGCCGAGCGCCGCGAGCAGCCGATGCACGCTCGACTTGGGCAGGCCGAGGGAGCGGGCAATCGCGGTCACTCCGCGGGGCTCGGCCGCGGCGTGGAGGTGAAAGAGTACGTCGAGGGCTTTCTCGACCGTCCCCGATTGTTCCATGCGGGTCCCGTTGTTCCACTATTCGGAACAGTATTCCTATTATCGGAACGAGCTTATGCGGGAGAGGCCCCCCTGCGCAAGGGCAAAGCCGGGCCATAGGCTTGGGCGACTCGGGCGAAGCCGCCTTAGGCGAAGTCGATCAGCGCAAGCACGCCGGTGTAGGTGAGCAGCTCTGCCGTGCCCCCGATCGGCCCGATCTCGCAGGAGCCGAGCATGCCGAGGATCGGTCTCGGGGCGAGGGCTCCTTCCAGGTAGGCGGCCTCGAGGCCAGGGATCCCGAAGAGGGAAACGCCGCGGGCGCAGCAGTCCAGGTAGATGCCGAAGGCAGGGGGTCGGTCGCCCAGCGAAGCCAGCATGGACTTCATATCCTCGCGTGCCGCCGAGGCGTCGCGCAGCACGAAGGCAATGTTGCCTCCCCGCACCACCGCTTCGGGCAAGGCGAATGCGCGGCGCGCCTCCGCGAACCCGACGGCATGGCGCACCAGGTAGCCGCCCGGTCGCAAGGGATCCGTTGCATCTTTCGGCAGCGCCACCAACACGAACGCCGCCGCGCGGCGCAGGTCCGCTGCCAGGGGGCCACGCGCGACCTCGCGGTACACGTCGAGCGCAGGTCGCCCATCGAGCTCGAGGATCCAGTTGCCCTCTGCCCGGGTCACGGTCATGAGATCGGACACGGGACGGCAGGACTGCGTGACACCGATTCGCGGCGGAGCGTCTCCGCGCAGCACGAGGCCCGCCAAGGCGCCCGCGGCGAGCTCGCGTCCACACCATTGCAAGGAGGGGGCCGCCAGCGGCTTTGCGGCACCGGCTCCGACGATGACAGCGGGTGCCACCGCGGCACGTACCCCTGCGACAAGCCCTGCGAGATCCGCCCCGGCGGCGTCCGGAAGGAGGAGGACGAGATCGCGCTCATCGAGCGGGCGGCCGACCGCGTGGACGATTTCAGCTCCAGCGGTCGCTGCGTTGCGCCGCAGCTCGGGCACAAGGAGGGCATGCGCCTCGACACCGCCCAAGGCCAGCACGCCGACCCCTTGCTCCTCCTCCTCACGCCCTCCGCACACCACACCGTGAGCCGTCGCGCCCACGACGGCTTCCGTCCCAAGGGCAGCGACCGCCGCCTCCACCATCGTTGGTAGCGAGTTCCCGTAGCCGGCCGTTGCAAAGACGAGGGCCGCCTCCGCACGCTCGAGGCCCGCCGCGGAGAGCGCCGCCCCGGCGGCTGCATCGGCTGCTTTGCCCCCCTGCGCCTCGCTGGAGATGCCCACCCCTGCTGAGATCATCCTCCGAGTATAGGAGTCGGGGCGGAAGGGACGGGGGGCCAGCGACTGAGGGTCGGGGTGACGGCCGGGGGGCGCCTCGGCTAGCATGGCGTCGCCGGCTTCGGCCCTCCTCGGGGCCGGCGTGCCCCCTCGAGCGAGTGCATAGGGATTGGCTCGCGCACGAGCAGTCCGGGACAAAAGACGCGACGCATGCGGTTCTCGGAATGAAATCCACCGCGGATCGGGGCAAGGGCTTGGCCGACTTTCAGCGCATTGAAGACCGCGCCGCCCTCGAGGCACTCGCGCATGACTTGCTCTCGGAACAAGTCGTTGCCTTCGACACCGAGGCCGACAGCTTCTACCACTACTTCGACAAGACCTGTCTCGTCCAGATCGCAACCCGCACCAACATCTTCTTGGTCGATCCGATCGCCCTGGGCGGACCGAGTGAGCTTGCCCCCCTTGGCGCCGTTCTGGGCTCAAGCGAGATACGCAAGATCTTCCATGCCGCGGAGTACGATATTTTTGTTCTGAAGCGCGACTGCGGCTTTCGTTTCGTCAACTTGTTCGACACGATGGTGAGTGCACAGCTGCTGGGCTACCCGGCGATTGGACTTGCGGCGATCGCGGAGCGACACTTTCAAGTGTCGCTTCCCAAAGATGAGCAACGCTCGGATTGGTCGGTGCGGCCGCTTTCGGAGAGCCAACTGCGCTACGCCGCGGCCGATGTGGCCTACCTCATTCCCCTCGCCGAGAAGCTCGAGCGTGAGCTCAGAAGCCGGGGCCGTCTGGGGTGGGCGCAAGAGGAGTTCGAGACGCTCACCAAGCGCGAGTGGCCGAGCCGCCATTTCGATGAGCTCGGGTACCTGCGGATCAAGGGCGCCCGCAGCCTTGACCGGTTGAGTCTCTCCGTGCTGCGCGAGCTGTTTCTGCTGCGAGACGCGCGGGCCCGAGAAATCGATCGGCCGCCCTTCAAGGTGCTCGGCAACCGCACGCTCCTCGAAATCGCCGAGCGGCAGCCGCGGACGCTTGAGGACCTTTCACAGATCAAGGGCGTAACGGACCTGATCCTCCGCCGACTCGGTCGCGATGCCCTCGCCGCCGTCGTGCGCGGGCGCAAAAGCCAGCACGGCCCGATCACCCGCCCCGAAGGCGGCGGACGCCGACGCATGGACCGCCGTACCGAGCGGATCGTTGCCGCGCTGAAGCGCTGGCGGGCAACCCGAGCCGCGGAGCTTGCCCTCGACCCCGGTGTCTTGTGTCCCAACTCCGCGCTCGAGGCGATTGCCTGGCGCTGCCCCTCAAACGCCGAGGAAGTGCTCGAGTTGCCGGAACTCAAGGGTTGGTTCGCGCGGGAGTTCGGCGAAGAGGTCGCCAGGCAGCTGGCGGCAGGAGCCGCCGACGCGGACGCGGCCAGCGCCTAAAAGCAAAAGGCCCTCCGACCTTGGTGGTCGGAGGGCCGTTCGATCTGGTGTCCCGAGGATCCTGAGTCAGGCGGGGTGCCGTTCTGGGGGAAAGCGCCTTTGTCAGGGTCTCTGGATCTTCGGGACGGATTCAGCGATTGAGCGCGCCCACGTTCATTCGCTGCTTCCGTACCAGACCGGCTCCGCCCTGAGATGACTGCAGGCTTCGTGCCAGCCTCCGCATTGGTGCCGAATCCCTCACAAATCCTTGATTCTCCGCGTCTTCGTCTTCTGGGGCATGCCTGTCTATCGAGGACGGAGTGCGTCGGGGAGACGCATCCGCCGACCGGTCTGGCGATTGCCGAAGTCGGTTAAGTCGTTGGTTTCAAAGGAGCTTCTTGCATGACAAAGCCCCTGCCGCAAAATGCCGCACTGCCACATTGGGCGGCCTATTCCTTCGGACTCGGCGGGCTCGCTCTGTGGGTGGCCCTTCTCGCGGGCTGCAAAGAGCTTCCCACACTGAAACATGACACTGCCCCTTCTCCGGCTTTCGTCGTGCAAACCGCGCCACCGCCGAGCGCCAAGGAGAGCTAATGCGCTTGGTACGGCGATACGCGGGACGGCGTCCTCTACTTCGGCGAGTCCGCGTTTTGGAGCGCCATGCCTGCAGCGGGGGCGACCCTCGCGCAGACCTGAGGCTCGAGGGCCCACGGCCGATCGGCCGCTTCGACCTGCGCACCGAGCAGATGCTGCCAGCCCTCGTGACCTCCCCCGACACGAGCGTGCCCACCCACTCTGGCGTGCGGGATGTCCTCGCCCACCCCAACGGGCGAATCTACTACACCACGTATTTCGAGGAGTCCGGTCCTTCTCGACGATCATTTTGCAGCGACTGCCGACTTCGCCCAGAGCATTCGGCTCGCGCAAGACGGGCGGATCGTGATCACGCGCTGGAGCGGACAGGTCCATGTGGTGGACCCGGCTGCGCCAAGCGGCCGCGAGGTGCGCACGGCCAAGCCGCCCCGGCCGGCCGATGGCTTCTACTACACGGCGGTTCTGGAGGAGGACCAGCTGTGCGCGACCCTGTGTTCAGGCGTGACGGTCGTGTGCACGGCCGCGCCTTGAGCGGCCTGGGCTAGACTCCAGGGGTGTTCGCGCAACGGCGACGCAGATTTCTCGAGGCGATGGGTCCCGATGCGGTGGCAGTAATTCTGGGCGCCCGTCTGGCGATGCGCTCCGCCGACACCCACTTCCCGTTTCGGCAAGACAGCGACTTCTGGTACCTGACGGGTTTCAACCATCCCCACGCCGCCGCGGTCTTGCGAACCGACGGGGGCCCCGCCTTCACGCTCTTCGTCGAGCCGCGCCAGCCCGAGGCGGAGGTCTGGAACGGCTACCGCCCCGGGGTCGAGGGTGCAGTGCGCGACTATGCTGCCGACGCCGCCCTCCCCTCCCAAGAGCTCATCACGGCGCTGCCCAAGCTCCTCGAGAAGGTACGTCGGGTGTTTCATGTCCTCGGGCGGGACGCCGCGCTCGATGCGAAGCTCATCGAAACCCTCGACGGCATGCGCCTGCGCTCGCGCATGGGGCTTGTCCCGCCCGCCGAGATCGTCGATCCGCGATCGATCCTGCATGAGATGCGCCTGTTCAAGGAATCGAGCGAACTCGAGATCATGCGCCTCGCCGCGGACATCTCGCGCGAGGCGCACGCGGCCGCTGCGCGATTGGCCCGTGACGGCACCTACGAGTATGAGCTCGAAGCGACGCTCGACTTTACATTCCGCAAGCGTGGTGCCACGGGCCCCGCCTATACGACCATCGTGGGCGGCGGCAAGAACGCCACGGTCTTGCACTACATCACGAACGATCAGCAGCTGCGCGAGGGAGAGCTCGTCCTGGTAGACGCGGGCTGTGAGCTCCGGGGCTACGCGTCGGATGTGACGCGAACCTATCCGGTCGGCGGGAAGTTCGAAGGCGGTGCGCGCTCGGTCTATGAGCTCGTGCTCGCCGCTCAAGAGGCGGCATTCGCGGTCGCCAAACCCGGCGCCACGCTCGAGCAGTTGCATACGGCCGCGGTGCGGGTGCTCACCGATGGCATGCTGCAGCTGGGCCTCCTGTCTGGGAATCTGGACGACCTTGTCGCGAGCGACGCCTATCGGAAATACTACATGCACCGCACCAGCCACTGGCTCGGTCTCGACGTGCACGACGTGGGCGCCTACACGGCGGATGGAAAGCCGCGCACGCTTGAGCCGGGAATGGTCTTCACGATCGAGCCCGGTCTCTACATCTCTGCCGAAGATGAAGCCGCCAATCCGCGTCTTCGAGGGATCGGCGTCCGCATCGAAGATGACGTGCTGATCACCTCGACCGGACACCAAAACCTGACGGCTGCGATCCCCAAGCGTCCGGAAGACGTCGAAGCCTGGGTGCGCGGCGCCTAGGCCCTCACAGACTGGAAGAGGAATGCGCCCGATGGCTGACATCGAATCGCTGCTGAAGGAGAAGCGCGTCTTCAAGCCGTCGCCCGAGTTTGCAAAGCGGGCGCACTGGAACCGCGCGAAGCTCGAAGCCCTACGGCGCGAGGCGGCCCGCAGCCCCGCCAAATTTTGGGCGCAGATGGCCGAGGAGCACGTGTCTTGGTTCCGACCCTGGCGCAAGGTGCTGGAATGGAGAATGCCCTACGCGAAGTGGTTTCTCGGAGCACAAACGAACGTCTCCTGGAACTGTCTGGACCGCCACCTGGAGGGCCCGAATGCGTGGAGGCGGAACAAAGCGGCCCTGTTGTGGGAAGGTGAGCCCGGGGACGTACGGACGCTCACCTACGGTGAGCTCCACCGCGAGGTCTGCAAGTTCTCAAACGTGCTGAAGAGTCTTGGCGTCAAAAAGGGCGACCGCGTCGTCATCTATATGCCGATGATCCCAGAGATTGCCGTCGCGATGCTGGCCTGCACGCGGATCGGCGCTCCCCACAGTGTGGTGTTCA
>DAIOWK010000194.1:0-6936 GCA_036758525.1 Myxococcota bacterium | reverse complement strand
GCCCGGGCATAGCCATCCGGTCCTTCAAAGGACAGAACATGAAACTGCACGGGGGTCGTCTGAATGGAGACCTGCGCGGGGGAGAGGCCGAAAAGATCCAGCGGCGCTTTGGGTTGGAAGACGCGATTCCATCGCACTCCCTCGCTGGGAGGGCGCTCAACCGCTCGCAGAGCTAGTCCTGCACGGCGCCTCATCGCTTTCCCGAATGAGTCTCTCTTCGGGAGAATTGCAGCAAGCGTGCCAGCGCTGAAGAAATTTTGCGGACGTTCGTCGTGCAGCCGCGAGCCGCTTTGAGCCTGGTTCGGGCGGATCGCTCCGGCCCGGTCTGAGGCGAACAGACCCGACCTTGGGGCGCAATGCCCCGACGACGAGGTTTCGCTTCGCTTGATCCTGAATTTTCGGGGCAGCGTGAGAATCCTCGCCGCCTGTGCCGCGGTCGCTCCGCCTCGCTTCCTCGCCTGCAGGGGGCTTCGGCCATCATGAGCCGGCGATCAGGAAGAATCACTAGCGAGGTCGCACCGAGCGAAGGCTCATTCGCGGTGCCGCTCCCCCGAAGAGCACGGCGGTGACTCGCATCTGGGCCAAGCCGCCTCGCCCGGAAGCCGGCGCCGGCCGACGGAGCCGAGAGGAGCCTCGTCGGCGCAGCGGCGCCGGGGGCGCGCGGACCTCGCGAGCCCAACGACTACTACGCGCTCGGCGTGCCCTTGGGTGCGGGGGAAGGAGAAACCACGGCGTGGTCGGCTCCCTCGTGGTCGAACGTTCGCGCGCCGCCTTTTCGTTGGGAGGTGACCGCCAAGGCGGACGAGTTCCTCCCGCCCCACCGAGGCTCTAGACTCGC
This sequence comes from Myxococcota bacterium, assembly GCA_036758525.1. Taxonomy (GTDB): domain Bacteria; phylum Myxococcota_A; class UBA9160; order UBA9160; family UBA9160; genus UBA9160. Next base: position 6,098 of record DAIOWK010000194.1, on the reverse strand, counting down.
GACGTGAGCGCGGCGGGGGAACAAGAGCGCGCCTTGCTGGTGCGGGTTGCAAGGCGCGCGATGGTCGAACGTGGCCTCGAGCCGGACTTCCCGGCGGCAATCGCCGGGGAGCTCAAAGGGTTGGCTCTCCCGAACCCGTTCTTCGGCCCCGATATTCGCGATCTGCGCAACCTCCCGTGGTGCTCGATCGACAATGATGATTCGCGCGACCTCGACCAGCTGACCGTCGCGGAGGCGCTCGCCGGAAGCAGCGCGCGGATCCTCGTCGCGATCGCAGATGTCGACGCGGCTGTGGCAACGAGTTCTGCGCTGGATCACCACGCAGCCAGAAACACCACCTCGGTCTATACGCCGCCTCAGAATTTCCCCATGCTGCCCGACCGGCTGAGCACAGATCTGACCTCACTCGTCGAGACGCAGGATCGCCTTTCGATCGTGGCGGACGTGATGGTCGACGCACAAGGTGTTTGTGGCGTGGCGAACGTCTACCAGGCCGTGGTTCGTAACCAAGCGAAGCTGGCATACAACAGCGTGGGGGCATGGCTTGAGGGCGAGGGCACCCTTTCCGCTGCCGCTGCACGGGTGGGGGGATTGGCTGAGAATCTTCGCTTGCAGGATGCAGTGGCCCAACGCCTGAAGGCGCTGCGCCACGCCCAGGGTGCCCTTGAGCTCGAAACCGTCGATGTCCGTGCATTGTTCGAGGGGAACGCTGTCAGCGGGCTCGTCGCCGATCCCCGCAACCGCGCGAAGCAGCTCATCGAAGACTTCATGATCGCTGCCAATGGCGCGATCGCCCGATTCCTGGATGGGCGCCGCTTTCCGATCATGCGCCGGGTAGTCCGCGCACCAGAGCGTTGGCAACGCATCGTGGAGATCGCCCGCGCCGACGGAGAGCAGCTGCCCGCCGAGCCGGAGGCGAAAGCACTCAACCAATTCCTGCTGAAGCGTCGCGCGGCGGATCCCCTGCGCTTCCCAGACCTCTCGCTGTCGATCATCAAGTTGCTGGGCCGGGGGGAGTATGTGGCCAGTTTTCCCGGCGAGGAGGTGACGGGTCATTTCGGTCTCGCGGTCAGCGACTACACCCACTCAACGGCACCCAACCGCCGCTACCCCGACCTCGTGACGCAGCGGATGATCAAGGCCGCACTCGCGAGGGGCGCAGTGCCCTACGCTCGCGACCGACTCGTGGCACTCGCGACACACTGCACGCTCATGGAGGACAGCGCCCAGAAGGTCGAGCGGCTCGTGCGCAAGGCCGCGGCAGCCTGTTTCCTGAGCAGCCGCGTCGGCCAGGAGTTCGAGGGCATCGTGACGGGTGCATCACCAAAGGGGACTTGGGTGCGCATCTTCGATCCTCCGACCGAAGGCCGCGTCGAACGGGGTGAGGCCGGTCTGGATGTCGGAGACCGCGTGCGGGTCCAACTGATCCACACGGACCCGGAGCGAGGCTTTATCGACTTCGCGCGCAGCGGCCCCCTTGGAGCCACCCCCCGGCAGGCCGATGGACCGCGGGGGACCTCGGGTGGGAAGTCATCGAAACCGTAGTGCCGGGCGGGAACCCGGGTCGAGGATGAGCGATGCCGAATGACCGTCGCTCCACTGCCTATCACGAAGCGGCACATGCCGTAGCCTCCTTCTACCTCGATGTGCCCGGCAGTCTCGTCTCTGTCACGATCGATCCCCCGGACAATGGAGTGGATCTCACCCACTGTCAGGGTTCGTTTGACCCAAAGGATGCTGCGAGCCGCCCCTTGGTGCAGGATTTGATGATCCAGCGCATGGCCGGACGCCAAGCCGAAGAGCGGGCGACCGGCCGCTCCTGTCGCGACGGGGCCGCCGACGACTACTTGCGCGCGAAAATGGAAGCGGTGGACGCGGGAATCTATGTCGAAGGAGGCGCAGCGAGTGCCTTCTGGAGAGAGCAGGAGGAGCTTGCAAGGCGCTTCGTCGACAAGCATTGGCATGAGATCGTTGCGGTAGCCGAGGCGCTCATCAAACATTCGCGCCTTTGGCGCGAGGATGTTCACCGCGCCATCTCCACGGCCGGTCGTGAATGAGCGGCCCGCGACGTCTTGCGGCCGAAGCCTTGCTCCCGGAAGACGCCCGCCCCCGCGGCTCCCTAGCCGGTGAACCTGGCACGTGAACCTGAATCAGTCCCCAAGACCTGAAAAGTGAATTCCGGTCAGCTCTCGCGAGATCTGCCATAGGCGGACTGCAGACTCAAGATCATGGGAGCGGGCGCTTGAGGCCACCTTCTTCGGGCTCCCCCACATCTCTCCTACGCCGCTCGGGCCGAAATAGTCGCCTCCGCGCACCTCCGGTGCGGTCGCTGCGTAGAGGGTGGGAAGGGCCCCCATGGCGGAGGTCTGCGCGAACAGGCGGTTCCCGAGGAGGGAGACACGTTCCATCAGGGCCGCGCCCTCCATTCGGGGGCCTGCAGTCTGGAGATTCGTCGCTGCATATCCGGGGTGCGCGGCGACGCTCACGAGGTCCACAGCCGCTTTCTCCGCGCGACGTGCAAGTTCGTAGGTGAAGAGCAAGTTTGCGAGCTTGCTCTGGCCGTAGGCACGCCATTTCCCGTAGCTCCGCTCGCTTTGGAGGTCGTCGAAGCGCATCCGACCGATGCGATGCATCGTGCTACTCACGTTGACGACGCGAGCACCCGGCGTCGCACAAAGGATGTCCAGCAGATGCCCAGTGAGCGCGAAGTGGCCGAGGTGGTTCGTGCCCAACTGCATCTCGAAGCCATCCTTGGTCTTGCGATAGGGCAGGGCCATGACCCCGGCGTTGTTGCACAATGCATCGAGTCGGCGGTAGCCCGCGCGGAATCCTTCGGCAAACGCGCGCACCGAGGCCAGGTTCGCGAGATCCAGATCCATGGCCTCGACCGAGGTGCCGCGCGCCGTTGCCCGGATCTGCGAGAGGGCTGTCGCAGCCCGCTCCGCATCGCGACAGGCGATCACCACGTGTCCACCCTTGCGAGCAAGTTCGCGGGCGGTCTCGAGGCCAAGACCACTGTTGCCGCCCGTTACCACGAAGACTTTGCCGGAGAGGTCGGGAAGCTCGGCGGCGCTCCAGCGCGTGCTCTCGGTCATCTGATTCCCTTGGGGTGAAGGGTCCTAAACCTCGCGGCCGAAATCATGATAGCGTGGCTCTCCGCTTGACGATGGGGCCGCAGTTCTCCTTTGCCCATCTCTTCGCGCTTCGTCTGCGAGTATCCCTTGCGCGGCGGTCGACAACAGACCCTGCGCTCCGAAAAGGAGATGAGGCGCGACGGTGGTTCCCCGGGCATCTGTGAAAACCGGCTTCATGGCAGCTCGCGCCGAAGCCCCGGCTTTGCCGAACCGATTCCGACGGGGGATCCGGTACCTTGCGCCGCTTCCCGGCCCGCTCGCGAGACCTCGGGAGGGAACGGCTCGAGCGGGTCGCCTTGGCCCCGCGCCCCGCGGAACTCTATGCGCCGCCGGTGCGTTCTAGTGTCATTGGATCATCGGGGAAAAACGTGAAAAAGGGATGGTTCACAGTCTCACTCGGAGTGGTGCCCGTCCTCCTTGCGCTCGCCCTCCTGGATGCGCGCGGCCAAACCAATCCGAGCTCCGCGACGAACGACTTGGCGAATCGATTGGCGGAGCGGAATAACCGATTTGGCTTCGGGCTCCTGGCGAAGCTGCACAAGGAGGGCAAGAACCTCTTCATCTCGCCGCTCAGCATCGCCTCCGCACTTCAAATGGCCTCTGGCGCAGCCACCGGTCCAACCCTCTCCGAAATGCTAGGGGCCATGCAGGTTCAGGACATCGATCTCCTCGCAGCCAATCGCGCATTGATCGATATTTCTCTCGCGCGCTCCGAGGGCACTCTTGCCCTGGCCAACTCGCTTTGGGGAAACTCCGAAATCGTGAAACTCAATGAGGATTTTGCGGCAGAATGCCGGAAATCCTACTCGGCTGAAGTGCGTACCCTCCCGTTTGCGGACCCCAGCACCCTCGTCACCATCAATGGCTGGATCAAAGATCGAACCGCGGGGAAGATTCCCCAGCTGCTGGACCAGATTCCGCAGGATGCGGCTGGCTATCTCATCAGCGCCGTACACTTTAAGGGCTCATGGCACCGGGCATTCGATGAAGCGCGAACACAAGAGGCCGACTTCAGGCTGACGGGAGGCGGCACCAAAAAAGTCAAGATGATGAATGCCACGGACGAGTACCCCTACGTGGAGACCGAGGACTATCAGGGCGTGGGCTTGAGCTTTGGACAGAAGCGCCACGCGGTGATGTGGTTCGTCCTCCCGGCGAAGGGAAAACGGCTTTCCGACGTGCTTCGCCTGCTTGACGCCGAGCGATTGAAGGAGATCTCAGTGGCTCCTCGGCGCCGGGGCAGCGTGTCTATCCCCAGTTTCAACCTGCGCTACAAGGCCGAACTCAATCCCTCGCTCCGGGAACTGGGCATGGTTCGAGCCTTTGATCCCCGCACCGCGGACTTCTCACACTTCTCATCGAGCGGAAGCGGCTTTTTCATCAGCCGAGTGCTGCACGAAGCCGTCCTCGAGGTGAATGAGGCGGGTGCGGAGGCTGCAGCTGCGACTGCAGTGGAGGCGACGCCCAGTTCCGTCGCCCTGCCACGCGACCGACCGTTCAGCTTTGTCGCGGATCAACCCTTTTTTGTTGCGATCGTCGACAAGGGAGCAGGGGCGGACACAGGTACGGGAGCCGTTCTCTTCGCCGGTTCGGTCTACGACCCCGCAAGCCAATAGCGTGCAGTGCGCCCAAAGTCCGCGGACGGCGCAGAGAATTAAGCCGCCGTCCAACTGTGCCCCCTCCCATTGGCCAACCGGCGCTCACTCGCTGCCAAGGGAGGATTGAAAGGAGCAGCGCTGGAGACTGAGATCCGGTGAGGAGGTCTCGTGCAGCTCGAGAGGACAAGGGTCCTCGCCATACGGCTTGGCTTGCCAACCTTGTGACGCCGATCGCGGTCGGGGCGGTCCTCTTTGGCGCCGCCGGCCGGCTCGATCTTCCTGGACTCTGGCTCTACCTCGTCGCGTTGGCGGGATCCTCGGCGGCAAGCGCAATGCTTGTTGACCCCGGTCTGCTCGAGGAGCGAATGCGCCCAGGGGGACACTCCGCCGGTGCCGTCGCGATCGTCGGTACCGGGCTTTGCGCCACGCATTGGGTGGTCGCTGGCCTGGATGTTGGGCGCTTCCACTGGTCCGATGGAGTTCCACGCTCCGTGCAAGGTCTGGGACTCCTCGGAATGTGTGGCGCGATCTTTCTGACCGTATGGGCGATGCACGTCAACCCGTTCTTCTCGTCGGTGGTGCGAATCCAGCCCGAGCGGGGCCACCATGTGATCACAGATGGGCCCTACCGTTTCGTGCGCCATCCCGGTTATGCCGCGGGGTTGCTGCTCGTCGTGACGAGTCCCCTGGCGCTCGGCTCCTGGTGGTCGGCGCTGCCAGCGATTCCGGCGATCCCATTCTTGTTTCAGCGTGTCGTTCGAGAGGAGCGGCTCTTAAGGAACGAGCTCGCTGGGTACGCGCAGTACGCGGCGCGCGTACCCTATCACCTATTCCCGGGCCTCTGGTGAGATTGCCAGCAGGGGTGAAGGCGAAAACGCCGGATTCCCTCCTACCGGCCAAGTGGACTTGGCGATCGGCACGCCTCCTTCGTGTGGCCCGACCACAGAGATCGCGGCAGACTTCCAACCATCATGGACGAGCCCCTGAATGAGCTAGTGGATCTGCTGGGTCTTGAGAAGCCCGCCCCTGGAACCGTCCGCATCGAAGGGAGTGAGCCCGTCTTCCCAAGTCGTTTTCCCCTCGCGCGCATGAGTGCCGCTGCGCTGGCCGCCTGTGGTCTCGCGGTTTCGGAACTGTGGGAGCTGCGGACCGGCCGCCGCCAACAGGTCAAGCTTTCATTGAGGCATGCGGGCGCGTCGCTTTTGAGCTTTGCCTTCCTGCGAGCTCCGGGCGCCGAGATTCGAGGGATCAGCCCCACGATCGGGCTCTATCGCACGGGCAACGATCGCTGGATTCACCTGCACGGTGGCTTCCCGCACCTCGCGGCAGGGACTCTTCGAATTCTCGGATGCCAGGAAGAGCGCCA
>DAIOWK010000193.1:0-6944 GCA_036758525.1 Myxococcota bacterium | reverse complement strand
AGTCGCCGCGTGCCAGCGGCTTTGGCCTTGCGGCTTACCTCGTCCCCGTCGGCCTCTTCCTCTGCGGCGGATCGCTCCTCGTCTATTTCCTGCGCCGCGAGACCCGCCCGTCGGTCCTCACCGCTCCTTCCTCCGCCGGACTGCGCCCCGTCGATCCCGAGCTCGAGCGGCGCCTCGACGCCGAGCTTCGCGAGAGCGATCCCGATCGCTAGCCCGGGCTCTGCGCGAGCGGCACCGCAAGGGAGAGTGTGTCCTCGAACGACACCTCGATGCGTCGCGCAGCGCCTTCTCCCGGGGGCGTGATCCACACTGCACCGCTTCGCGCACCGGGGAGTCGCAGCGTGAGCTCGAGGGGGCCGTCCTCCCGGGCCCGAAGGCCGCTTGCCTCGAGGCAGCCCATGCCGAGGTGGAGCGTCGTGCCGATCACCTGTGCCCGGGGAGCCAGGGGTGTGAGCGCGAGCAGGCGAGAGCCACCCGCCGGGACGGGCGTGGGTGCCACGGCTTCTTGCGCGAGACCCAGGGCTTCTTCCTGCCAGAACTCGAACACGTGGTGGGGGCCGGTGACACCGATGCTGCGAAACGGCAGCCCGAGCGCCCTCGTCGCCTTGGATTCGTTCACCAGCAAGGCCGCCCGGCGTCCCCCGACAAGAGGCACAACCAAAGCGCGTCCGCCAGGGACCGGGACCACGGCACCAGGCCGGGCGAGGCCAGGAGTCGCGAGCCTTAGCCAGTGGGCGCGCAGCGCGTCTAATCGGCGCGGATCCCCGACCACGCGCAACGCGCCGCCGAGCAGCGCGAAGACGCAAAACCGGGTTCTCTCCGCCTCCGAGGGCGGCCCCAGGGCAGGCCCAAGAGCCGGGCCCGGATCGAGGCGCCAAAGACGCTCTGCGCTGAAGGCGAGATCGAGGGCATGGCGCACTCCCTCCGGGCCGGGAACGGAGGGGAGGCGGAGGGTATCGATCAGGCCGACGCTCCCGAGGGTCGTCGCCTCTGCGCGCCCCGCCACATGCTCGATTCCCAGCGAGCGCAGCGCAGCGCACTGCGCGGCGAGCTCCGCCCGGGGTGTCCCGAGGTCGCCGCCAAGCGTCGCGCCGGGCATCGCGCCGATGGCCTGCGCTGCCCTTGCGAACTGCTGGAGAGCGCGGGTGTCACTCTTTCGCGAGACGACATCCTCTGGGAGCTCGAGCACCAGGAGTTCGCCGAGGCGCCTCAGCTCTTGCGCCACTTCGGGAACGACATGCCCTTCGTTCTCGGTCACCAAGACCGCGCGCCCTGGTGCTCGTGCGTCCATCTCGAGCCCCGCAAGCCGTGCCCACTCGACAAGGAGCGAAGCTTCCTCGGCTCCGAGGGCGAGCCATGCCCGCTCGGACTCGACGCCCTCGCCCGGTTCGAGCGTGCGACCGGCCAGCGTGTTCTCGAGGCAGAACGCGGGCTCGAGAGAGACATCGCTCGCGAGCCGCAAGCACGCCCGGTGACGCAGCTCCGTCGTGAAAGCGAGTGCGAGAAACACCCCCTCTGCGCAGTGCAGGACATGCACGGGCAGGAGCGGCACAGCGGTCGCGGCGCGGGGCAGGTCGCCGGAGGCGCTCGCAGCGTGGGCAAGCGGCGCCAGCGTCCTCAAGTGAAGCCGCTCCTTTGTGCGGTTCTCGACCGCGAGCGTGCAGGCCATCCCATCCCCCGAAGCCGCGACCTCGAGGGTCCAGCGCACGCCCAGAAAGCCCCGTCCGACGGCTTGCACCTCGAGCCGAAGAGCCGGCCCACCGCGTCCCTTGAGCTCACCCACGGAGAGGGTGCGCCGGGGGCCGATTTGAAGCGCAGCCCCGTCTGGCGCCAGGGCTTCGACGTGAGGTGTGATGCCGGAGAGCGCGAGGGAACTTTGTGCATCGCGCAGGTCGAGGGAAAGCTCCGAGGGATCGAGCCACAAGCGCAGACGCCCGGTCTCAATCTGCGCGGCTTGCGGCGTAGCGCTGCCGGTCCGGATGAGAGAGACGCCTTGCATGGTGCGGCCGTTATACTCGCCCCTGTGGCGATCTACACCAAACGCGGCGATCTCGGCGAGACGGACCTGTTCGGCGGACCGAGGGTTGCAAAGGATCACATTCGCGTAGATGCCTACGGGGCGGTGGACGAGCTCAACGCCGTGCTCGGCGCGTGCGCCGCATCAACAGAGCAGGCGGACATGGAGGCCCTCACCCGGTCGATCCAGTCGACCCTGTTCGAGCTCGGCTCCTATCTTGCCTCGCCCGATCCGGCACGTCGCAAAGCGAATCGCATCTGCGAGCCTGCGGATTCCGACGTGGCTCTTCTCGAAGCGCGGATCGATGCCTTCGAAACCGAGCTTACCCCGCTGCGCCGCTTCATCCTTCCCGGCGGTACGCACGCCGCCGCGGCCTTCCATCTTGCGCGCACCGTGTGCCGTCGGGCCGAACGGCGGGTCGTTGCCCTGCATCACGCCGACCCGATCGATGAGGCCGCGCTGCGTTACCTAAACCGCTTGTCAGACCTCTTGTTTGTGATGGCTCGCGTCGAGAATCGCCGCGCAGGTCTCGTCGAAGTGGAGTGGAAGGGCCGCGAACGCTGAGCCCGCAGCCTCCCTTGCCGAGCCACCGATGTAGCGGACCGGGCGCTCCAAGCGGATACGGATCACGGATCCGATCACGAGCCAGAGCAGAAACCAGAGCAGGAGCAAGAGCAAGACCCCGCGCAAGGTGCGCCGACCGGCCCGTGAGCGCGGGGGCGGTTTGCCGACGGAGAGGCTCATGCGAATGGGTCCCGCGCGAGATCGCGGCGCCGCCGACGCAGGCCCCGGTCGAGGCGCTTGCGCAGGGGGTCGGTGACGCCCGGTGCCGGACAGTCTCCGTCGTGCTTCACAAGGCCCTCGAGGAGGCGCACGAGCCCCACGAGGTCGGAGGCATGGATCGACTCCGTGCGGATCTTTCCATCCTCGCTCATGTTGTGGTAGTTGCCGAGGGGAACGCAGAGCGCAGCACTGCGGTAGCCGTACAGCTGGAAGGCGGTCGCCTCGCAGGTTCCCCCGTCCATGAGCCGCCGCTGCCAACGGAAGCCCCTCCCGCGCGGCCCGGCGAGGGCAGTCGCTACGCGGGCCATCCAGCGGGTGAGTCCGTCGTCGAAGCTGCTCGTGCGGTCACCCACGCGGAGAATCGGGCCCGCTCCCTGCGGTGCGTGGGGAAAAGCCTTGCTCGCCTCAAGGGACACGATGCGGGCTCTTTGCGGCAGTCGGCGTCCCCGTGCCACGGCGAGCGCGCCGACGAAGCCGACCTCCTCCCCGCGCGTGAAGAGGGCGCGGACGTCGACCTCTTTGCCGGGATCGATTCGATCGACGACATCCAAGAGTGCGAGCGCCGCGGCGACCCCGGCTAAGTCATCGACGGCTCGCGACTCGAGGACACCCCGTGCCCTGGGTGCAAGGCGGAATGCCGGGAGGTCCCACATCCCAAAGGCTCCTGCCGGGACTTCTTTTGCTGCGCGAAGAGAGGCTTCGAGCTCGCCGCTTGATCGGTCGTGACGCACATGGGTGACGGCGGCGCGCACGTTGCCCGCGGGCGAGAAGAAGAGGGCCCTCGCGCCGCGAAAGAACTCCGGACGCACGCCGCCGAGAAATTGGGCGGAAACCGTCCAGCTCCGGTTCAGACGACGCGACGCGCGTGCGCGGAATCCCGGATGATCCATGTGGGCGGACAGCACAAGGGGGGATCTCCCTCGGCGCACCCCCCGGCGCGAGAGCAGCATGTTGCCATCGCGATCCACACGCACCGCGAGGTGGCGCCGCTCGGCCACGAACTCGAGCACCCACGCCATGACCGCGCCTTCCCGGAAGGGCGCCGTAGGGCAGGAGAGGGTGCGGCGGGCGAGGGCGAGGACACGGGCCGGGCGGATCTTGGTGCTCACGGGAGGGGCTTTCGGAGCGCGTCCTCAATCTCTCGGCCCAGTGCCAGCACCAGGGAGAAGGCCGATGCGTCCCGCGCCTCGCGCACCCGGGAGGCGATGCCGGCCGGGCCGCCGAGCTGCGCGGTCCCGTAGCTTCCGTAGCGCCGTTCGAGGGTCTCCTCGACGAAGGCTTCTTTGCTCCGCGCGCGGCGCGCCTCGAGCGAGCCACTTGATTCGAGGTGGCGACGGTGGGCGCGAATCGTGAGCACGAGCTCCGAGATCCCAGTGCCGTCCCGGGCGGAGGTAAGCAGGACCGGAGGCGTCCAGCCCGCGGTGCCATCGCGCCAGCCGAGACCGAGCCCCGCCTCGAGCTCGCCTGCCGTGCGGGCCGCTACCGCGCCGAGGTCAGCCTTGTTCACGACGAAGATGTCGGGTACCTCCAGGATGCCCGCCTTCATGAACTGCAGGAGATCGCCCGCCCCGGGCTGGGCGACATAGACCAGGGTATCCACCAGCGTCGCGACGTCCGTCTCGGACTGGCCGACCCCCACGGTTTCGACGAAGACCCAGTCGAAGGCCGCGGCCAGCACGGTGACACCGGCACGCGTCGCGTCGGCCACTCCGCCAAGACGCTCCCGCGCCGCCATGGAGCGGAAGAAGACACCGGGATCGCTCGCGCTGGAGCGCACGCGGATGCGGTCGCCGAGGAGCGCGCCCCCCGTGCGGCGGCTCGAAGGATCGACTGCGACGATTCCGAGCGTCTCCCCTGACGCGCGCAGCGTGCGAACGATTGCATCGAGGAGCGAAGACTTGCCCGCGCCGGGCGCGCCGGTAAGTCCCACCCGGGGTGGTCCAGCGAGCGGCGCTGCGCCCTCGAGGGCCCCGAGCAGCTCGAGCGCCTTCTCGCGCTGGCCGGGACGCGCGTCGTCGATGCGATTCAAGGCCTCGGAGACGGCATCGCGGTCGCGTGCGAGCAAGCGTTGAACGAGCTCAAGCGGCAGCGGGGGGCTCCGCTACGAGCTCGGCGATCTCTTCCATGATGCGCGCAAGATCGAAGTCCTTGGGCGTATAGACGCGACGCACTCCCGCCGCACGAAGCCGCTCGGCGTCGCCTTCGGGAATGATGCCGCCCACCACGACCGGCAGGTGACCGAGCCCTGCCTTGCGCAGACGCTCCATCACGTCGATCACGAGAACCCCGTGTGAGCCCGACAGGATCGAAAGGCCGATCACATGAACTCCCTCGTCGCACGCACTTTGCACGATCTCTGCGGGTGTGAGGCGGATCCCCTCGTACACCACCTCCATCCCGACATCGCGGGCCTTGACGGCGATCTGCTCGGCGCCGTTGCTGTGACCGTCGAGGCCGGGCTTGCCCACCAGGATCTTGAGCGGACGCCCGAGCTGGGCGGAGACGCTGCGTACCTGGGCCCGGGCTCGATCGGTTGCGGCGCTCGACGCTTCCCCCGCCGCGACGCGTACCCCCGTCACCCCGGTCGGCGCCCGGTACTCACCGAAGAGGGCGCGCAGCACGTCCGCCCACTCCCCGGTCGTGACCCCCGCATGGGCGGCCCCGATCGAGGCAGGCATCACGTTCGTGCGGTTCGCGGCTGCGTCGCGCAGGTTTCGCAGCGCGACTTCCACGTCCTTCGCGTTGCGCTTGGCGCGGAAAGCGCGCAGGCGCTCGATCTGCTCGCGCTCCGCCGATTCGTCCACGGTCAGAATCGACTGGCTCCCCGCGAGAAGAGGGGAGGGCTCGGTCTCCTGGTAGACGTTCACCCCGACAATCGGGAGCTTGCCCGCCTCGATCGCACGCACCCGGGCGGTATGTGCTTCGACGAGCCGCTGCTTCATGTAGGCGTTCTCGACCGCGGCGATTGCGCCTCCCATCCCGAGCACTTTGTCGAGCTCAGCGCGCGCGCTCTCCTTCAACTCGGCCACCTTCGCCGCGACCACCGGGGACCCGTCGAAGAGATCGGCGTACTCGAGCAGATCGGTCTCGTAGGCGAGGATCTGCTGAATCCGCAGCGACCACTGCTGATCGAAGGGCCGCGGGAGCCCGAGCGCCTCATTCCACGCCGGGAGCTGGAGCGCCCGACAACGCGCGCGCTTGCTAAGCGTTACGCCGAGCGCTTCGAGCACGATCCGGATCACGTTGTTCTCGGGCTGCGCTTCGGTCAAGCCAAGGCTATTCACCTGCACCCCGTACCGGAAAAGGCGCGCCTTCGGGTCCTCCACCCCATAGCGCTCGTGGGTGATCTCGTCCCAAAGCTCCGCCATCGCGCGGCACTTACACATCTCCTCGACGAAGCGGATGCCTGCGTTCAGGAAGAAGGAGATTCGCGACACGACGCTCGGAATCTTCTCTTTCGGAACATCGCGGCGGGCGCGCACCGCGTCGAGGACTGCGATCGCCGTGGCCATGGCGTAGGCGATCTCCTGGACCGGCGTGGCCCCTGCTTCCTGGAGGTGATAGGAGCAGACGTTGATCGGATTCCACCTTGGAATCGCGTCGACGGTGTAGGCCACCATGTCGCTGATGAGGCGCAGCGAAGGCTCGGGAGGGAAGACGTAGGTGCCCCGGGAGAGGTACTCCTTCACGATGTCGTTCTGCGTCGTGCCCTGAAGCAGCCTGGCATCTGCGCCTTGGTGCTCCGCGGCGGCGACATAGAGTGCCAGCAACCACGCCGCGGTCGCGTTGATCGTCATCGACGTGTTCATGCGCTCGAGGGGAATGCCCTCGAAGAGGGTGCACATGTCCTCGAGATGGCTGATCGGGACACCGACCTTTCCGACCTCGCCGCGCGCCAGGGGATGATCGCTGTCGTAGCCGGTCTGGGTGGGGAGGTCGAACGCGACCGAGAGACCCGTCTGACCCTTCGTGAGGTTCCTGCGGTAAAGCTCGTTGCTCGCCTTGGCCGAGGTGTGCCCGGAGTAGGTGCGGAAGACCCACGGACGGTCCTGCTTGCTCTCGCGTCCGGCGACCTCGTCGCTCATCCCGGCCTCGTATACGCAAGTCCGCGTCCAGCCTATCGAAAGCGGAGAGTCGAGGCAAA
>DAIOWK010000192.1:0-6959 GCA_036758525.1 Myxococcota bacterium | reverse complement strand
GATCGCGTTCCGCGATGGGAAGGGGGACCAACCAGGCGGTGACGCGATTGCCGAGCCGGCCGCGCTCACTCGAATCTCGCAGACTGACCGGGGCCATCACCTTGAAATCCAGGTTGTCCACGTTGGTCTGGCGCCCGTGCTTTAGAAATTTTCGCATCGCACCTGCGGTTGTGGCGAGGACGACGTCATTCAGCGTACCCCCGAGGCGCTCGCGTACCCGATCGATCTCGTCGAGGCTCATCGGCAGCCAATCGAACCTCCTGTGGGGACCGATCGGTTGGTTGATTGGCGTCGGCGTCGAACCCGCAAAGGTTGTGCTGACGAACCTCCCCGCGGCAAACAGGCGCTCACGCAGTTCGCTGCGCGCATTCTCTTCGTTGGCGATGAGCCGGCGCAGTACGCTCGCTGCGCGCAGCGGCGTCGCGAGTCGCCGCCCGGCCTCTGCCGTCAGGTACTCGAGTGTGGTCGGCGGACGGCGCGCGATCCAGACCGGAGGCGGGTCGATCTTCTCTGTCGGCTCCGCTGTCATCAGGACCGACAACAAATCGACGCCTGAGATGCCATCGATCATGCAGTGATGGGTCTTCGAGATGAGCGCGACGCGATTGGCCTCGAGGCCCTCCAGCACCCAAAGCTCCCAGAGCGGCTTGTGAAGGTCGAGCCGGAGCTCGAGAATGCGCGCGCACGTCCGCTTCAGGACCCGCTCGTTCGCGGGACGCGGGAGCCGGCTGTGACGGATGTGGTAGCGGACGTTGAAGCGCGCATCGTCCACCCAGATCGGGTGGCCGTCCACCGGCGCCGGCTCGACACGCTGGCGATAGCGCGGGATGTGATAGAGGCGTGAGGCGACGTATTCGATGATGCGTTCGAGATCGATGGCGCCGCCCTTGCCCCGCAACGGCGCCGCCTCAAGGATGGTCACCGCGGCCACGTGCATGGGCGAGTTCGGGCCTTCGTAGATCAGGAACGAGCCGTCGAGCTCGCTCAGGCGCTCGTAGGAGAAATCGCTCATTTCTCGCCCTCCTCTCGGAGCTTGCAAAGCGCCTCAAACTCCTGATGGACGAGGAGAACGAGATCGTGCAGATCCGGCACGGCGTCCCAGTCGGCATTGAAGCCCCAGAAGAGAGTGCCGTTGTAGCTGAAGAGGGCGATGCCGAGGGCTTGGTTCGAGAAGAGGGGGACGAGGGGATAGGTCTCGTCCATGCGCGCTCCGGCGAGATAGACGGGGAACTGGGGGCCGGGAACGTTTGTCACCACCATATTGTACGAGCGGGTGCGCGCTGTGAGCCGCGAGAACCCGGCAAAGAGCGCCCCGGTCGTCCAGTCGCTGATCTCCTCAATCAGCTCCCCGCCGGCCACCGTGCTTGAGGCCTTGAGCTCTTGGGTGGTCTCGATCACGCACCGCAGGCGGGACCGGGGATCCTTCTCCTGGAGAGGCAAGCGTGCCATCAAGAAGGCCACGCGATTGCCAAGCTTTCCGTGCTGGTCTTCGCCGCGGATGTTGACCGGCAGCATCGCGCGGAAGTCGATCCCCTCGACCGAGACGCTGCGCCGCCCAAGAAACTCGCGCATTGCCCCTGAGACGACGGCGAGAACGACGTCGTTCACGGTGCCGCCGAGGCGATCTTTCACCTGCTTTACTGCGGAGAGCTCCATGCGGGTCCAGTCAAAGCGCCGGTAGGGGCCGACTGCATCGTTGAGCGGCGTGGCGGAAGCGCTGCCGAGACCGTGGCTTAGCGCCGCCGCCATGGACTCGACGGCACGCCGGGCGCGATCCACCGCGTGAAGCGGCTCCCGCAGAGCAGAAAGGCCGGCGCCGATCACCTTCCCTGGTAGGGACGCGCGCCGCCGGAGCTCCCCTGTCAGGAGTTGCGCACCCGAAGGCGAGGGACGGGGCACCCAGCGCACCGAGGGGGTCGCGACCCGCTCTTCTGCCGAGCCCTGCATGAAGCCCGCCATGAGATCGGCGCCGGAGATGCCGTCGATCATGCAGTGATGAATCTTCGTGATGACGGCGAAGCGTCCGTCCTCGAGACCCTCGACGATCCACATCTCCCAGAGCGGGCGATGGGGGTCGAGCTTCTGCGAGAAGATCCTGCCCGCAAGACGCTTGAGCTGACGCGTGTCTCCCGGCTCGGGAAGGCTCGTATGGCGCAGGTGGTAGTCGAGGTTGAACCGCGCGTCGTCGACCCACACCGGGTGTCCAAATCCCGGGATGCGTTCGAGCCGCTGCCGGAAGCGTCCGCTTCGCCGGAGTGCGGGCTCCGAGAGCCCGCGAATGCGCTCGAAGTCGAGGCTGCCGTCGGCCGCCCGCAGCGGCTCACCCTGAAAAAGTTGGACCGAACCCACGTGCATGTGGACATTCGGGGTTTCGATGGCGAGGAAGGTGGCGTCAAGGGCGGAGAGGCGGTCGTAATGCACGTAGCTCATCGGTACCTCGGCACTGGGGTTCGGTTCCCGTCCTAGGTCCATGGCACAGGCGAGGGATACGGGTCTGTCGGATGGGCGACGCCGGGGGTACGGGACCGGTTCGTCACGTCGACCGCAGCCGGCTCGAGCGGGGCCAGGACCTCTGGGACGCGGCAACGGAAGGAGCGGGCCGCCTCTTCTTTGGGCAAACGCCTCCGGACCCGGAGCCTCGGACGAGATCCCGTCCAGCGCGCTTGCTCCCGGCTTCCCGCGTGTGCCCCGTCCCTCAGACGGACTCGGGGCTTCCTTCCCGAGCCCGCCGATCGGCTCGGCCGAAGTCCCCGAGGCCGGTCTCGCCCGCTCCGGGGCGAAGCACATCGATCGGGTCACGCAGATCATCGACGTAGCCGAGCGCGTAGGCACCGCGCGCGTACCCCATGAGCCTCAAGAGGGGCAGGGGCAACTCCTTGGCGATGGCCTGGGGTACCGCGAGATACTGATTCTCCTCCTGCCGCAACCACGCGCGTGTGTAGGTGATGTTGAGTCCGTAGCGCACCGCGCTCGAGCGGTTGGCGCCACCGCCGTGGTAGAGCGCACCGGTGTAGAAGAGCACCGAGCCGGCGCCCATCTCGGCGGGCTCGGTGTCGCTCTCCTTGAAGGAGAGCCGATCGTCGAAGCGGTGGCTTCCCGGGATGACCCGCGTCGCGCCGTTTTCGTCGGTAAAATCACTCATCGCCCAAAGCGTATTGCACTGGACTTCATAGCCCTTGGGAAACGGGAAGAGGTCGAAGGCCCACTGATCACGGTGGATCGGCTGGGCGGGTTCCTCAGGCCCAATCGCGATCACTTGAGTCAGGTGGAGCTGAAAGTTCGTGGCACCCTTGAGTGTCGCCTTCACCGTCTCGAGGACGAGGGGGTGCTGAACGAGCTCACGGGCTTTGGGCGAGCGTGCGATGAGACCGCCCGTGCGCCGGGTCCGTCGCCCGCTGAACAAGTCGGGCCCGAGAGGAGTCGTGGCAAGGTAGGGCTCGAGCTCGGCCCGTATTTCATCGAGGAGCGCGGCATCGACCACGCCGTCTACGACGCAGCAGCCGTCCCGCTCCAAGAGCTCGGCGACCCGTTCGCTTCCCGCACTGGCGGCGAGATGTCCAATCGGCACGCAGCACCTCCTCTCTCGACGAGAGCCTATGCGTATGCAGCACCGCAATCATGCGCAAAGCAAGCCAGCGCCGCCGCCTTCCAGGGGGGACCGCCGAGAGCTCAATGCCGCTGTTTTTCTGCTTGACTTCGAATGTATACGCTACGTATACAGACACTCATCGCAATGCAGGAGAGGAGGCGCTGGCTTGGCCTTGGCCCCCGACGACCGCAAGGAGCGCGTGATCACGGCGCGCGTGCCCGAGGCCCTGGATGACGCAATCCGCCGCCAGGCGACCTCGCTCGGTCTCTCGGTCTCGAATCTCGTTCGCAACGTGCTGCAGAACAGCCTCGGCCTCGTGGGAGAGATCGTCGCAGACAGCGCGGAGATCGCGCGTCTTGCGCGCGGCGGGCGGCAGCGCGCCGCAGCGCTTCTCGGCCCCGCGCCCTTGCAGAACCCCCGCGTGCTCGGTTGGCAGGAGGTTCGGCTCGCCGTAAATGCCGTGTGCGAGGTCTGCAACGCCGTGCTCCCCCGCGGTGGCCGGGCCACAGTCGGCGTTCTCGAAGGCGCGGGCGCCATCCGCTTGCGCTGCGAAAAATGCGTCGATGAAAATTCTCCGGAGGAGCGGGATGCGGGCTGACCCTCGCTCCTCGGGGCCGAAGAGATTCCCGCCCGAGCCGGCGGCGCGCTTTGCGGACGTGGTCGACGCCTCGATCATGCTCGTGCGCAACGCACGCGAGGGCGCGCAGCGCCTCGTCGAAGGGATCACCGATGACGCGAGAGATGTCGTGCGCGAGGCGCGTGCCCTGCGTCAAGTAGCGCGCGAGGAAGCCACGCGGATCCGTGCCGCCGGTCGCGCGATCCCCCGCAGCGCCCGGGTGGCGAGCGAGCTCCTGCGCCTTGCAGCGGTATACCGGCTCGATAGAGCCGTCCGGCCGGCACGCGACGTGTTCCGGGGAGTGCGCGCCGGGGAGCTCGCCCGGGAGCGCCTCCACCGCTTGAGTGCAGAACGCCTGCACGCGCTCTGCGTGGAGCTGCGGGGCGGCGTCCTCAAGGTCGGGCAGTTCGCCTCGACCCGCGTGGACCTCTTGCCCCCCGCGTACGCCAAGGCCTTGGCCCGGCTCCAAGACCAGGTGCCCCCGCTCCCCGTCGAGGCGATGCGCTCCCGCATCACAGACGAGCTCGGTCCGCGCGCGCAACTCCTCGAGGGGCTCGAGCAGGAGGCGCTCGCCGCCGCATCGCTCGCGCAGGTCCATGGCGCGCAGCTCGCTGACCGGTCACGCGTCGCGGTGAAAGTCCAGATCCCGGGTATCGAATCCGTGGTGGCGGCCGACCTCGCCGCCTTGCGCGTCGCTGCACCCGCCCTTTCGGACTTGGTCCCGGGGGTCGATCTCGCGACCTTCGTGCGGGAACTCTCGAGCGCGGTGTCGGCGGAGCTCGATTACACGAACGAAGCAGAGAGCGCGGCGGCCTTCGGTGCGGCGTTTGCCGGCGATCCGGAGGTGGTGGTGCCGCGCATCTACCCCGAGCTCTCGTCGAAGCGCGTGCTCGTGATGGAGCGGCTCGACGGCGAGCGTCTTCCGGACTGGCTCGAGGCGACGTGCGCCCGCGGCGAGGCGGGTGCGCGTGAGCGCGACCAGCTTCTCGGGATCTTGCTTCGCGTCTACTGCTCCCAGGTCCTCGAGCACGGCCTGCTGCAGGCCGACCCCCACCCCGGCAACTTTCTCGTGCTGCCGGGGCGCCAGGGACCGCGCCTTGGCCTGCTTGACTTTGGCTGCGTGCAAACCTACACACCGGAGCGACGTCGCACCTGGGCGCAGCTCGGGCTCGCCATCCTCGCGCGGGACGAAGCGCGCCTCGGGAGTCTGTTTGTCGAGGCAGGCTTTCGGAGCCGCGAGAACGATCTTGAGTCCCTGCGCGGGTTCGCCGAGCTCCTCTTGGAACGCTTCCGCGACGGAGTGCCCCTCGAGGGGGGCGAGGCGGCGCAGGCGCGCCTGCTCGAGGCCTTCGCGCTGCTGCGCGATCATCCCGTGGTCCGCGTGCCGGCGGACTTCGTGGCGCTCGGTCGGGTCTTTGCGGCGCTCGGAGGCCTCGTCCTGCGCTGGCGTCCGCGCGTGGATTTGTTCGCGACGCTAGCGCCCCGGCTTCTCAGCGCAGCCGCGCCACCGTCGTAACCCAAGGCACCCGACGTCGCGTCGGCGCCGACGCCGTGCGGCCGGTGGGGATCAAATAAAACCGCCGAACTGAGTCGGCTCTTCGACGAGACTCACGGCGGCGATGGGTGAGTCGTCCGCTTCGTGCGCGACCCGCAGGGTATCCGCGCCTTGGGCGCAGCTTTTACCAGGGATTCCCGCCTTTGCACCAAGGATTGGCCGGGACTCCTTCACACGGGTTCTCCATCGACGGCTCATGCGGAAGCGGAAGGAGCGTCACCTGGGTGGGCTGCGGATAGCCCGGGTTTCCCGGGAGTCCCGTACAAGGGCCAAACACCTGCGTTGCGCAGATGAGCTGCTGGGTGATCGGATCCAAGAGACCCGCCCCCTGGTTCGGTATGCCGCAGGTTCCGTTCGTCGTCTGGAGATCCGCCGGCGAGGTCGTCACGCCGTTCGGGTCCACGTTCCCGTGCCAGCAGTTTCCGGGGTCGTTGAGACCGCTGATTTCTCCGAGATCACCGTTCGACTCGTTGCCGAAGAAGCCGTTGTCCTTTAGGAAGTTGCTGTGTACCTCGTTGCCGAAGTCGTCGAAGTAGCAAGTGACGCCAAGGGAAGCGAGGAAACCCAAGGGGAACGGATCGCTCGGCTGCGGCACCACGCCCCCCGCGCAGTTGGCAACTGGCGGCGGCGGATTGCTGGAGTCCGGGAAAGGCGACAAAAGAAGACCCCACGAGCCGTTGTGCACCACACGGTTAAACGCCACGGTGTCAAATCGACCGCCCGACACGATTAAGCCTGTGCCGACCGGCCCGAGGGCAGCGCTGCCGACCTCGGGCACATTCGGATTGTTGTTGTCGTGGATGTAGTTGCCAATGAAATAGGTGCACAGGCCGTTGCCCGCGAGTCCCTTCTCCGCATCCGGACACTGGCCGCTCTGGGGCGAGGGAGCATCATCGTTGTTCTGGCTGTTGGTGGAGATCCCGGTTTTGTTTTGGTCCCATTCGGAATACGCAATCACAAGATGTCCGCCGGAGTTCGTGCCAGAATAGCCGAGGGCGGAGTTTTGCGCATGCGCATCGGTGAGGACGGCATTGCAGTCCGGACAGGCGCCAATGTAGTAGGAGGAATCGGCCATGTTGCTGGCGTAGGTATGGACGATGACCCCCGGTCCGCGGGAGTTGCTCACAAAGATCCCGTATTCGGTCTTCGGCTGCTGGGCGCTCTGAAAGTAGGTCGACGTGGCCGAGAGATACTGGCCA
>DAIOWK010000191.1:0-6982 GCA_036758525.1 Myxococcota bacterium | reverse complement strand
TCGTGGGTGAAGCTCCAAGGTGTCACCTTGAGCGGACCGACCAAAATGGACCTCGTTCAAAAGTTGCAACTCGCTGTCGAGCGTCAACAAATCCACTGGCCTAAGGAATGCGAGATCCTCACCTCGGAGATGGGCGCGTATGGCTACGAAATGCTGTCCAGCGGACGCGTGACCTACGCCGCACCGGCCGGTTTCCATGACGATGCTGTGACGGCGCTTTTTCTCGGGACGTTCGCGCTCACGCAACGCGCAGTGGAGGCCGCGGATCCCGTGATGCGGCTCATTGATCGCGCGTTTATCAAGCTTTATGGGCACCGACTGTATCCACTGTGCACTGGCAGCGGGACCGCTGCCCCGTATCGCTCCATGGAGCTTTCCGCAGCCCGCCTGCGAAGACGCCGGGACCTCGGCGAAATCACGCAAGAGCAATACGCAGAGATGAGTAAAAGCGAGCTACCGATTCCGGCCGATTATCGCGAGATTCTCGGCGATTACTAGGAGGCATTATGCTGACACCTGAGGAACGCGCAGAGGTGCGGAAACGTAAGGCAGAGATCGAGGAGCAAATGCAACTCCTCGGCAACGCTTTCCGCAGCCTCCATAGCCAAGAAATTGGAGCGACACCGTTTGCGCCAGCGACGGATCCGCCCGCGCCGCCCGCAGCGGATCCGCCCGTGAGCGATCCGCCTGCGAAGGAACCCGCGAGCGCTGCGCCTGCGTCGCCCGAAACGACGCCCGCGAGCGCTGCGCCCACCAGCACCCCGCCGGAGGTGAAGCCCGCGAGCACCGCGCCCACGATCGTGCCCGCTCCCGCGCCCACGAGCACAGCCACGACGGCGCCTGCCCCCGCTGCGCCCATCGTGCTGCCCACTCCGCCGACAGGTCCGATCGTAACGCGACCCGAGAATGCTGCTGAGTTGCGCGAGCGCTTGGCGCGCGAGAAGCGAGAAGCCGATCGCGCGCAAGCGCAGCTCGTCGCGGATTTCATTGCGAGCGGCGCGCAAGTCGAACTCGATTGGGACAATCCATTGCAAGGGAAGTCAACACAAGAAATTGTGGATGCCATCCAGCGCCGCGGCGTCAAGGCGCCGGAGGTCAAGTGAGCACACAAATACAAAGTGAAATTTCAGCGCTTCGCCGCGACCTGCGGAGGTTCGAAGCTCGCGAGCGCGAAGCACGCGCACGGCTGGACGAAGCGGGAGGCGGCGAAGCCCACGAGCTGCAGGTCGAGCTTGCAGGCGAGGCACTCGCGAAGGCGCAGGCAGAGCTTTCAGCACTCCTCGAGGTTGGTACCGCAAGCGAAGAGATGAACGCGGCGGCGCGCAGCTGGGCGCAAGAGCAGACGAACAAGCTGCACCCAGTGTATCTCGAGAAAAGGGCGCAGCTGGAGCAGCATCTTCGCGTCCTCGCTGTCCTTCGCAGCGAGCTTTACAAACTTGCGCAAGAGGTGACCGCGCTTGGTGTCATCACGGCGCCTCGGCCCGTGAGCGTGTTTGCTGAGATCGGAGGTCTCGGAATCGAATGGTATCCCTCAGCCTAAAGGAGGCAAAGCATCATGGCAAAGTCCGGAGTAGGTCTCGACAGAAGTGCGATTCTGCCCGGGGAGGAGTCGGTGAGCGCAGCGGATCCGCGCTCAGAGCCGGAGATTGTGACCCCGACTCCGATCGGCGTCACCGCGCAGCGGCGGGTCAAATTGGATTTATGGTGGAATGGAGGCCGTACCTATTACCTCGGAAGCCAAAGACTCGGGCCGTTGACTGGAAAGTGCATCATCCCCACTGATAGCGGCGGCCGCGCAGTTGTGCCCGCAGGCGCACGGTTTGAGATGCCCGCCCATATGAGAACGGCCCTCGGAAATGCTTGCCCGGGTCACCTCGTTTTGCTGCGCCGCGCGGCGGGCACCGAAAGATTCGACGACCCCTCTCGCACATATGATCTCGAGGCGGCGGAGGCGCTCGAGCGAGCGGGCGATCTCCACCCGGAGGCCAGGGAGGAGTACGTCAGGGGACTTGCGAGAGCGAGCACGATGCCTCCGACTGCGGAGCTGGCGCAATGAGGGTCGCCGCGCCCGCAACGGTCGACGCGTTCCGCCCGCCGGGCGAGGGTCAGAGCCTGTTGGTGCGCCTGCCCGCCGATGCGGATCTCGAGAGCTGGAGGCGCGCACTGCACCTTAGGTGCTCTGCCATTCCGGGAGCGTGGCGTGCCCAAGTCCTCATGAGCGAGACCGGGATTCCGTATTTCGTGATCGCGGAGCTGCGCTCCCACGCGGCGAAGCTTCTGGGGTTGCCATGAGTCGCCGCAGCGTCGGATACCGCTGGCAGGCGAAGCGGGCGACCTCCAAGGATGCCCGGGAAGGCCCCTATCTCGAGGAGGGTGCACCTTTGGTATCTCCCAGCACGCCGGTAATTCAGGACCGGCCGCGCCGCCGCTTGAGCTTGCAGGAACGGAGGGTCCGCCGAATCAGCGCAAGCTTTCGGAGCGACGATTTCGAGCGCATCCGCGCCGCCGCGCCGGGCCCCATGGCAGCGTGGCTCTATCGGTTGGCGATCGAGGCCCTCTCGAGGTCTGGGCAGTCGGGAGACGCAGCGTGAGGTGGTTCCGAGTCGCCGTTCAGGCGACGCAGGCGCAGCGGATTCTGATCGAAACGCTCCTGCGCGGCCCGGATCAAATCCGCGCGTACGGCGACCTCGCACGCACCTTGTCCATGCTTGCGGATCCTGACGTACCGGTCTTGGAAAATATCGACTGGGCAGTGGGCCCCCGAAAGGCGGAATCATGATTCGCCTCATCGTGGTTCAAGTCGACGAGCGAACGGGGGCCCGGCGAGTCCTCGGGCGTGTGGAAGACCCGCCGCTCGTCGCGGCCGCGCTCGATCATCTCACCGCGACGAAGAGCAGCCCGCCGCCGCCGCGCCCTCCGCGCCGCATCGGCTCCCGCTATTGCCTCACGCGAAGGCGTGGGGACCACGACCCCGGGCCCCATGCGGCTTGAATGGAAAGCCGCTGGCCAGCGGCGGAGCCACCCGCTTGCTCTTCCTTGACGAACCTCGGAAGGTGTGGTGGGATGTAGGTGCGTCATGTCTCCGGAAGGAGATCGGCGCGTTGTGTAACGGACAGGTCTGTAGCGGTGAAACGCTCGGGCCGAAGGGCGGAAGCCCAAGAAAGGAACCTGCCATGACGGCAGAAGTGGATAGTCTTACCCATCGAGTCGCCGCAGCCTCAGAACGCCTTCGTCGGAACACCGAAAGGCTGAACGCGGTCATCGAAGCCGTCGATCGTCGGCTCCAAGAGATCAACCCCGGAGTCGAAGTTTGGCTCTGGGACCCCGAAGACCTGCTGCTTTCCAAGGTCGTGCGGAAGCCAGAATCCGAGTTTGCGGATGCGGGAGATTCCGCCGAGGAAGCCAAGCGGTTCCGACTTCGCCCCGAGTGTGTGCAAGACGGCTTTGTGTCGCACCGGGTGGGATACCAGCTCGGCTTTTGCCGCGGCGACCAAGGCTGGGGTCTAGCTGTGCGGAAGGCAGAGGAACCCGTCCACCAGATCGCAGGCAAGGAAGTGATGCAGGAAGAGTCCGACAAAAGGACGCCGCTCTCCGCCACGAGCCGCGCGATCCGTCTTGCGGCGGTCAAGCTGCTCCCGACTCTAATGACTGCCATTGCTAAGAAAGTGGAAGCCTTCGCAGTCGAGGTGGAGGTGGGCCTTGCGCCGTGCGAGGCGTGGGTTGCGCTGTTTGAGGCCGAGGCCAGCGACGACGCGCCGCAGAAGTGGAGCGACGATGACGACCTCCTCTAGCCTCGTCTTGCATTCCGGTGGCGATCAGAAGACCGGCAAGCCGGACCCGCGCGTGACAGAGCGCGGTGCCGAATACCGTGCCTATCTGCAATCTCCACGGTGGCAGAAGCTCCGACGCGCAGTGATGCTGCGTGCAAAGGGTAAGTGTGAGATCTGCTTCCGCGCCGACGGATCAGACGCTGCGCACCTCTGCTATGACCGCATGTTCAACGAACGGCTCACAGACCTCCTCTGGGTTTGCCGAGCGTGCCATTGCGAGCTGGACGAGTTCGCGGAGTCGGCGACGTGAGGGCCGTTCTCCTCCACACGCTGCGGCGGCGACCGTGAGCGGCGTTACGAGCGTGACCGACCGCTTTGAGAACCTAAATGCAGCAGAACGAAAGGCTAACAGAATCCTCACCGCCGCTCTCGATGGACCCCAGCGCCTTGCGTACTCAACGCACCTCTTGATCGGCGAAGTGGCCGTGCGCATCCGCCAACGTGAGGGCAACCAAAAGCGATACGCCGCGCGTGTTTGCATCCAACTTCTCCACCGAGCGTCGAACGACCTGCGCTGCGCGTCGCAGGTGATGTTTCACGGCTATCCCGCTCAAGGGGCTACGATCTGTGCCTCTCTGTACGAAGCTGTGCTCGCGGCCGCGTACATCGGAGCGGATGAAGACCTCGCGCGAGAGTGGCTGCAGCACGATGATGAGAAGAATAAATTTCGTCCCGTCATAGAGCTGGCAGCGATCATCGGAAAAGGAGATGAGGGGATCACCGCGAAGGTGTATTCGGTCTACCGGTCACTCTGCATGCCAAAGCACGTCAATCCGGTCACGGAAGTTTTGATGGGCGTCGAGCTGATCGAAGGTGTTCCCTTCTTGCGAAACGGTCCCGACACCTCAGAGTTTGCGATCTTCATATCTTGGAGGGCTCTCGTCGATAGCTGCCGCACTGTGCTGTTCGCGCTTGATCGTGTCGCGAAAGCGCTTTTAGACGCCACCGATATAGAAGCCTTACAGGCGCCCCTTATGTCGGCGGCAGAACACTGTCACCGGCTCAGTGTCGAGTTCATCGCTCGTTGGGGCGGAGAGGACAAGGCATGAGGGTGATGCGCTGCGGCGTGGCGCTATTCGGCTTTTACCTCGCGTCGAGCCTCGCAAGCGCTGAGACCGTGGTGTGCACAGGGAAGCAAACAACGACATGCGACGCGCAGAAGGGGAAGTGCACGAGCGACGAGATGCTGCAATGGAATGCTCAGACTCACCATTTCGAGAAAGTGAAGGTGCTTCGCATCGTCTTCACGGTCGATCGTGCGAAGAGTCAGATCACGGACGACTCCGACAACACCTACACGATGCTTCCTGCAATTGAGGTTCGCAGCTTTGCCCCAGACTGGGAGCATACGATCATGGCGGTGAGAACGACCCCCGCCGCAGTCAACACGCTCATGCTTGGGGAGCGCTCCTACATTGAATCGTTGGTGGCGAATGTCCTTGGTGACGGTATGGCAAGTATGACCATCGGGACCTGCAAGGGGCTCCCACCGATGCCTACGGAGAAATAGTGATGAAGTGCGCAATCTACGCGCGAAAGAGCACTGACAAACAGTCCGAGATGAGCACCCCGATCCAAGTCGAGCGGTGCCGCGCGTACGCCGAGGAGCAAGGCTGGACCGTCGTCGACGTGGTCGAGGACAAAGGCCTCTCCGGTGCCAGCCGTTGGGCGCGTAAGAAATTCCTCGAATTGATGAAGCGCGTTGACGACTGGGATGTATTGCTGTGCTGGGATTTCACGCGCCTTGCTCGGAACGAAGAGGATCAGGGTTGGGTAGCAAACGAGCTTGAGGAGGTGGAGAAGGACGCGATCGCTGTGCGGGATAAGCGATCAATCCATGACGACGCGGCCCGGTACGAGAGCGTCTCTTCCGCCAGCTTCCTTCGCAAGCTGCGGCTCGACACCCACCGAGGTCTCCTCTGGCGCGCCGAGAACGGTTACGAGGTGGGCGGCACACCCTACGGTTACCGATCCGAGCCGCTCCCCGGTGCGCCGCCGTCTCGAGATCGTTCACAGCTGCGGAGGCGCGTCGTCGATGAGATCCAAGCCGCCGTCGTCCGCAGGATCTTTGAGCTGTACGCGGCGGGGGCCACCACTCGGGAGATTACGCATCGATTCAACCGCGAAGGTGTCGCACCTCCTACGCCACGCTCCCACAAGCGGGCCTCCCCTTCCTGGAGCCCCAACGCAGTGCGGAAGGTGTTGCAAAACTCTTGCTATCACGGCGAATTCGTGTGGAACCAAAACCGCTACAAGAAAAACCGCCGCACGGGGAAGCGCCACCGAACCCCGCGGCCCGCGTCTGAGGTGGTGAGGCTCCCGCGCCCCGACCTCAGGATCGTCTCTGAGGAGCTGTGGGACGCTGTGCAGGCTGAGTTCCAACGCCGGGCTGAGCCCTACACCCGCTCTCTGGATGGACGGCGCTTTGCCCTCGGCGAAAAGCGCCCGACGGTGCGCACAGGGCGGCGGCGCACGCTCCTCGCGGACTTCTTGGCATGCGCGGAGTGCGGCGGGAGCTTCACCCGGCCGTCCAGCGAGAGCAAGCTTCTTTGCCGAAACGCCTACGGGCGGGGCCAGTGCTCGAGCACGCTTCGGGTGTCCCAGCCGAAGCTCGAGGATGTGGTGATCGACGCACTCCGTGGCGTGGTCCTTAGCGAGGAGAACGTGGATCACCTCATTTCGCGCACGATCGCGGGCATTGAGGCAGAGATGGGTGGCCGCGGCCGCGAGGCGGATCGGATCCGCCTCGGCGAGATCGACGCCGAGCTGGGCAACCTAGTGCGCCTTGCCGCGAAGGTTGGGGATGGGGACGAGATCACGGGCGAGATCACACGGCTACGGGCAGAGCGCTCCACCCTCAACGCCCGTCTTGAATCTGCCCTTCGTGCCCCCGATCCCGAGCAGCTGCGCCGCATGATCCTTGACCACACCCAACGTCTCGGAGAGGCCCTCCGGGGTGCGTTGGAGGAGGGGAGGGCTACGCTTCGGGCCCTCCTCGAGGGTCGCAGGATGGAGGTCGGGCCCGACGCCGAGCATGGCTTCCAGGTCTCGGGACTCTTCTCCGTGCCCCTTACACCCCGCCAGGAGGAGGTAACGGGCTCCTGCGGTGAAAGGGGAATGGGATGCGAGTCGCGGTCTTCGGAGCGAGTGGG
>DAIOWK010000190.1:0-7006 GCA_036758525.1 Myxococcota bacterium | reverse complement strand
AAAGCGGAGCCTTTTCCAAGGCCAGGC
Organism: Myxococcota bacterium; assembly: GCA_036758525.1. Classification (GTDB taxonomy): domain Bacteria; phylum Myxococcota_A; class UBA9160; order UBA9160; family UBA9160; genus UBA9160. The sequence continues at coordinate 6,979 of DAIOWK010000190.1, read as the reverse complement.
GTTGTAAGCTCACTTGATCCGACACCACACGCGATGCTTCGTCCGGCGCAACATCAGGCGAGGCGATCCATGCCGGGCTCCCCACCCGCCGCAGGGGCCACCAATCGAGGAGCAGGAGGACAAAGGGAAGCGACACCAGCATGGGCTTGGCCATGAGCCCAAGCGCGAAGAGCAGCGCGACCCCGGCCATGCGCGCTTTTGAGGTAGCCTCGACGTAGCGGATGTACGCTAGGAGTGTCAGGAGCCCAAAGGCCATCGAAAGAACGTCCTTGCGCTCTGCCGCCCACGCCACCGATTCGACGTGGAGTGGATGGAGTCCAAACAGCCCCGCGGCGAAGGCACTCGAACCCCGCCCGATCCCGAGTCGGCGCATGAGGGCAAAGACGAGGGCAGTGTTCAGCACGTGAAGGCAAAGACTCACGGCGTGATGGCCCGACGGATCAAGCCCGAAGAGCTCGACATCCAGCATCACGGAAAGCCAGGTGAGTGGATGCCAGTTCGCCGCGCTGCCCGTCGTGAAGGCCCAGGCTACGCTTGATGCTGAGAGTCCCCGCTGCGTCGTTGGATTTTGGGTGATGTAGAGTGTGTCATCCAAACTCACGAAGCCGTTTTTAAGGACGCCGGAGAAGGCCACCAGGACGGCGGCCATGAGGCCTGCAGAGAGCGCGAAGTCCGGGAGTCGATCCCTAAAGCTTTTCACATTTGCCTCGCCTGCTAGGTGGCAGGATAGCGACGCAAGGAACCTCAAGGACAGGGTGACTCCTCGGGCGGTGAGTCGGAGAGCCGCGGCACCGCTCCGGAATCCCGCTCGACATCGGCTACGGGGCGCAGACGCAGTGTCGATCTAGGTGGGAGGACATGCACTCGACGGCAAGGGACTCCCCGCGATGATCGAGCCCGCCGAGCTGCGCCCCCACGGGGACACCACGTAGTTTCACAGTCTATTTTTGCGCCAGATATACGAGTGCGAGTTGGCCCTGCGAGAGGTGGGGGACGGGGGCCCGCTCGGGACCATCCCTCGCGGCAACGGTAGGCACACCTCACGGTGTATACCACCCCAAAAAACTCTACTTGTTAGAGCCGCCGTTCGACGCTCGCAGGGTCGGTGGGTGCGTCTACCACGGGTGGTCGGTCCAACGCGTTCCACCCGCTAGCCCCATCCCCTTGAAACGCTCGCAACGGTGCAACGCTCCCCCACTCGCTGGCGCTCGTGCAGCGGCGGCTAGGTTCCGGAGGATCCTCCCTCCTCAGTCGCGCCGGATCGGGGCACCCGCCCCTCTCGGAGGACCATGGGGTAGACGCGCCTTCGCCGCGGAGACCGGAACCGCTACCTCTGTGGAGACCGCTCTCCCTTCATGTGGCGGGTACGGTCGGCGCGGCTCGCTCTCGCTATGTGGCGACGAAGCGCGTCGCGGGCGTACTGACCGGCACCAAGGCCCGCGTGAGCGGCTAGCGCCCGAAGCTGTTCAAGCTCACAAGGCAGAAGCCGCACCAGAATCGCGGCGTCGTGTCGCTCGGCCGGCGGGAGTGACGGGCGTCCGGCGCGCATCCGTCGTCCACCCCAAGCGCCCGACGCGCGCTTCTTCCTCTCTGCCATACAGACTCCGATTGACTTGATTATTGGATATCACTATATTCACCTCCCGAACTCTCCATTGTTACATGAGTTTTCGGCCTCTCGTCCGGGTTCGACTCCGGGGGGCACCATGAGCATCATGGCGATCGTTTTGGCATCGCAGTTTTGCCTCCTCGATTCTGCGCTCGACAGCGAGCTCACCGCTCACGACGGCTCCGTTCCTTGGTTCAGGATGGCGAGATAGCGGTCGTAGGCAAAGACGCGGTTACGCTTCTTACCGGTGAGCTTGCGCGCTATGCGGCTGCTTAGCTCCCGCGGTCTCTTCAGAGAGTCGGTGTGCCAGTTCGATTTGTAGCCACGGGCGCGAAGACACCAGCGAATCTCGTGGACGGGCGGCATGGGGTGCGGTGGGCCGCAACTTCAACGAGGGCACGGCGAGGTACACGCCGGCAACGGCCGAACTTCACGAAGGCGAGGTACCTTTATTGCGCAGACGGCAGCGCGGGACAGGCCCAGCGCGGTATCGGCTTCCGAGCAGAAGATCGACTCGGGTAACTTCGCGCCAGCCCTTTCGAACGACCTCAGCGCGACGCTCCAGCGAGAGATCGAATTGCGATGGTCTTTCATGCTGACCTTCGCCTCCACGGCCAACGTCGTGCGCTGCACGATCGCGATGGCGCAGGCCGCGTGCAGCAACCGGCCGTCCGGGCGCTGGCGCGGCACTGGCTCACCGCAGCGTGCCTTCCCTCGCGTGCAGTTGGGAGCGGATCTGGGCGATTGAATCGCGTAGGTCGGCATCGTGGGTTCCCCCTTGATCGAGGGCTTGCTCGAGCAGCGCCAGGGCCTTCTCAGGCTCGCCGCGCACGAGGCGCGCCACCGCCAGGCTGTGCAGATCGGCCTGGGTCGGCGCCACCAGCCGGGAGCCCCGATCGAGCCACCAGTCGGCCATCTCCCGCAGCACGGCCTGGAAGCGCGGATCGCCCTGCACCGCCGCGAACGGGGGCTGCCCCCAGATCTGGTCGAGGCCGTTGTAGCCGCGGTCCCAGGCGGCTCGAAGTGATGCCGCGGCGCCCGCGGCGTCGCCGATCAGGGCGGCGTGCCGAGCGCGCCACAGATTGGCCGCGACGCCGTCGGGATAGTTGTGGATGGCGTCCGCCGTTACGGTCTCGGGGGAGCTCCAGACTTCGGCACGTGCGTGGCTGCGGCCCGCAAGGCCCAGCAGCAGGAGCAACGCGAGCCCGCGGACGAGCAGGGCAGGCTGCGCGCGGAGGCGGCGTGGAAGCCAGCTCCGCGCGGCGTTCGTCCAGGCTTCGGGCAGATCGCACAGCGCGAGCAGGGCGCCGCCGAGCAGCCCCGGCAGGATGAAGTAGAGGTAGCGGTCGCCCATGGGGTACTGGAAAGGGAAGATCTGGGAGACGAGGGCGAAGGAGAGGGCGGCCCACACCCAGTAGAGCGACTCCTCGCGCCGTGCGCGCAGCGCCGACCGTATTCGCAGGCCGAGCAGCAGTAGACACGCGATGCCCGCCAGCCACCAGGGGTCGAGCCAGCTCTCGGCGGCGGGCGGCTCTTGGAACGCGGAGAGCCCTTTTCCCGTGGTCGCCATCGCGAGGTAGCGCATCGCGTAGGCGCACATGGTGCGCGCCAATACAATCGGACGATCGTGCAGGGATTTAATGGCCCCTCCCGTGCGCTGGTGGACGGAGAACTCGACGCCCGCGTAGGCGGCAAGAACGAGCGCCCAGGCGGCAATCCAGCCCCAGCGGACCTTCGCCCCGCGTGTCCGGTCGAGAAGCAGCGCGGCCGGCAGGGCCACGACCGCCTGGGCCTTGGCGAGCAGCGCGAGCCCGAAGAGAACGGTGGCCGGTCCGGGACGGCGGGGATAGGCCAACAGCGCGCCCAGGGCGAAGACCATTGCCGCCGTGGTTTTCAGTTGATTGATCCACGCCACCGCCTCCACGTTGGCTGGATGGAGTAGGAAGACGGCGCCCCCGAAGAGCGCCACTGGCCGGGGCAGCTGCGAGCTTTGCAGCAAGAGCACGAGCAGCGTGCTGGCGAGTGCGTGCATTGCGAGGTTCAACACGTGGTGTCCCACCACGTTCTCACCGAAGAGCTGCCAGGCCGCCGAATGCAGCAGCAAGTGTACCGGCGCGTAGTTGTCGACACCGAGCGTGGCGGGGCTCCTCGGGTTCAGGATGGCGGCGAGATGCTCGAGGCTCGGCTCGTGGACGTAAGGGTTGTGCGCGACGTAGAATTGATCGTCGGAGAAGAAGGCTCCAGAGAGCGCGGGCGCGTAGACGATCAGCGCAGCGCCAACGAAAGCCAGCCAGACCAGGTACAGTGCCAACCAGGCAGGCAGGGCGCCCGCCGCGCGTCGCCTGCTCTTCGACCTGCTGCTTTGCCGCCTGCCCTTCATGCGTCCCAGACCGCCGTGCCGTCCGGATCGGGCGCCCATTGTCGCGCTCCAACTGGGGTTATTCGCATGGTAGTACAACAGTCGCGATGGATGACCGTCGGACGCCGCGGTCTCCTCGAAGAATCGAGAGCGCTTGGTCGAACAAGAGGTCGCCCGTGCCTTCCTTCCCGAGTTGCAGGACTGGCAGAGGCAAAGGGACTGATTTCGGACGAGCACTTCACAGTCGAGGGGCGCTTCTCGAAGCTTCGGCGAGCCAAAAATGCTTCCGTCGTGAGGCCGGACAGTCGGCCGCTCGGGCCTCGTTCGCCTAGTACGAGGATTGTCGGACTTCCAGCGTCGAAACAATTGCTACGTCTGCCACGAAGACGCGTAGATGCAGGTCAAGCGCGATGACCGCGGGCAAGATTCCTGGCGCGGACGGGAACTGGGAACAGCCAAGGCGAGACTGGGCTAACGTCCGCGGCCGTATGACCACCGGACGAATGCCACTCCGCGGAGTCCGGCGTAGACGAGCAATGGACGAGGTCCGGGGCGAATGGCTCCGGCGCATTCAGGTCATTCTCGCTGTGCTTTTCGCGCTCGGCGTAGCCGGTCAGTGGGGTCTTGCAGCTTTGCGTTCGCCCGACGTGGCGTTCCTTCCGCCCGGTCCGACGCCCTGGATCGGGGCACCGATCCTGCCGGTGACCAAACCAATCTGGGTCGATCCGGCGCGGCCGATGGCCACGACGTTTGAGCGTCACTTCACGGTCGACAAGCAAGTGGGACGTGTGGTGTTGCAGGTACGCGCGATGCGTGACGTCGTGCTCCAGCTGAATGGAAGCCTGGTGCCGCTGGCCGGGCGAGATGCGCGACGCTGGAAGGAGCCATCGGTCGTCGATGTCACGCCTCTCATCGTCATGGGTGAGAACCTTCTGCACGTCGAGGTGCGCAATCCGGAAGGCATACCGTTTCTCCAGCTCAGTCTCGGCGGTCTGGCCGAGCCTCTCCTCACCGATGAACGTTGGCTAGCAACTTGGGAGGACGAGCCTCCGCGCCCGGCGGCCATTGCCGACGACGGAGTCCGCATCGGCGACAGCACCTCATTGCCTTCGCCGCTCTCGGCAGTGCGCGAACATGCGCTGGCTCTCGTGACGCTGGCGGGAGCCGGGATGATTTCCGCCGCGATATTGCAGGGCCGACGCAGCGTCGCGGAAAAGGGGCCGGCCGTCGCTCTCGCCATCGTGGCTCTCTTTTGGGCCTGGCTCTTTGCGGCGAAGATCGTCCACCTCGCGGCGGCTGGATTGGGCTTCGACGGCCCTGCGCACCTTTTCTACATCAAGTGGCTCCTGCAGCATAGGACGCTTCCGCTTGCTACCGCGGGCTCCGAGACCTACCACCCTCCCCTGTACCACGTGTTGACAGCGCTCCTCGTCGCTGCGCTAAGACCGGCTCCGGGCATCGCAGAGCGGGCGCTCCTGTCGCTTCTTCCCGTGCTTTCTGGTCTGGGCATGGCCTTCGTGGCGGCCGCCATGGCGCGCTGCCTCGCGCCGGACGCGCCGTGGATGCGCGCCGGCTCAGCCATCGCCGCAGGGCTTCTCCCGAGCAGCCTGACGCTCGCTGCCTCCGTGTCCAACGAGTTGCCTCATGCGCTCCTCGCGAGCCTTGCCATGCTCGCCACCGTGCGATCGCTGCTCAAGGAACGTACGACCCCATTCGATGACATCGTCCTTGGGCTCTTTCTGGCCGGAGGCCTTCTCACCAAGTATACGAGCGTCATTCTCGTACCAACCTTCGTTGGTGCGGTTGCGGCAAAGCGGATTCTGTCAGAGTCTGCGCCGTCTTCGCAGGTCGCCCTCGGCGCCGCACGAACCCTGGCGGTCGTGGCCGTGCTCGCAGGTTGGGTCTACGTGCGCAACTGGATCCTCTTCGGCAACCCGCTCGTCTCGAACTTCAGTGACAGGCAAGGAAACACGCTGTGGCAATACCCGGGCTTCCACACGGCTTCTTATTTCTTACAGTTTGGCGATGCCTTCACGCAGCCCTGGTTCTCGGGGTTCCACAGCTTCTGGGACTCCGTCTACACGACCTTCTGGGGAGACGGGATGCTGGGTGGCGTCTCACGAGTCCGCTACGCGCACGGGGGCTGGCGCTATGACTGGATGGCGGCGGTCTTCGTACTCGCTCTTCCAGCGACCTTTTTCCTGGTTGCAGGATGGATCCGAGCGATGATCGGCGCGCTACGCGACGACAACCTTGGCCGTCGCCTTGCCCTGTCGCTGATCGTGGGACTGCCCCCGCTTCTGCTCGCCGCCCTCATGAGCTTCAACTTGCAGCACCCATTCTGGTCCTCTGGCAAGGCGTTTTACGCGCTCTTCCTCACGCCTACATTCGCCTATCTCATGGTCTCCGGGTTCGAGGCGCTTGATCGTATGCTCGCCGGGCGCGCGCCGCTCGCTGTCCGCATGCTGCCCTGGGGCTGGGCTTCGGCGTTCTTCGGCTCGATCGCCCTCGCCTACGGCGGTTAGCGAGGCTGCGGACGGAATCGGCATCGCGCCTCCTCCTGGGGCGAGACCCAAGGGGATTTGACGAAAAGTTGTGGCCGTGGACAAGAGGGTCAGCGCCCGTCGCCACTGGCATCGCTGATCACACTGCCATGCGTTCGATCCATGAGGGGTAGACGCTCCATAGAAGTTCGACTTGCAAAAATCCCTTTCCGCGATGCGTCTACCCCCCGTGCCGGGCGACCGGGAAGCGCCGAGGGCGTATCCCCCTCTAACGCTTGCAACCCTGCAACGCTTCCGTTCGCGGGGCGCTCGGTGAGCGAGGGTAGGTATCTGAGGCGCTCCCTCCTCGGTTGCGCCGGATCGGGAAGCGCCTTCGGCGCGGAGACCGGCATTAGGTAGTCGGCTCGCTCGACGCTCTGTCTCAGAAGCAGACGGCTCTCTGTAAGAGCTTGTATGCCGCCAGCGTCACCTCAGAATCGCGTCGAGCTTCGTCGCGGCCTCGCGCTG
>DAIOWK010000189.1:0-7058 GCA_036758525.1 Myxococcota bacterium | reverse complement strand
GAGCGCAGGGAGTCCCCGTGCATCGCGTGCGCGGGCCGCCGAGGTGACCACCAGCGCCACCGCGCCATCCGTCTCGAGGCAGCAGTCGAGCTTGCGCAAAGGGTCCGCCACGAGGCGGGAGGCCTGATGGTCTTCGAGCGTCATCGGCGCGCGCTGGAGTGCCTGTGGATTGCGCACCGCGTGCCCGCGGAACGCCACTGCGACAGCGCCAAGCTGCTGGCTTGTGGTTCCGTACTCATGCATGTGTCTGCGCGCGAGCATGGCGATCTGGTCCACCGGCCGCACGAGACCAAAGGGAGCGCTCCACTGGTAATCCCCGCCCACCCGCATCCCGGTCCCCGCCCATGGGCGCCCGCCCGACCCGCGATTGCGTGCGCGCCAGCAGACCACCACCTGCGCGCGCCCCGTGGCAATCGCCATCGCCGCGAGTCCCACGATGGCGCAGCCGGCCCCACCCCCATATCCCACCTCGGCGAAGAACCGGAGATTCGGGATGCCGAGGTTCCGTGCGATCTCGACCTCGCTCGTGGTCTCGAGGTTGAATCGCACGAGACCATCCACTTCCGTCGGCGTCACACCGGCGTCGTCGAGCGCAGCCCGGATGGCCTCGAGCGCGATGGTACGTTCCGCTCGTCCGATGTCCTTCGAGAACTCGGTCTGCCCAATGCCGATGATGGCGGCCGCGTAGCGCATGGCGGAATCGTCGCCCCCTAGCGCTTCGCCAGGTCCTTGCGGCGACCGGGTGGGGGCGCGTAGGTCCAGCGCGGGGGGCGACGCTCCACGAAGGCCCGGGCGCCCTCCATTGCGTCGGGATACTCACGCGCAAATCGCGTCACGACCTCAAAGCCACGCTCGAGCGCATCGTGCAACCCATGGTTGAGGCTGTCCCAGATCGCGAATCGGCTGTGGAAAATCGCTGCGGGTGAGTTGGCCGTGATGGCGCTGGCCAGAGCATGCGCCCTGGGCAGCAGATCCCCTTGCGGCACCACTTCGCCCACCAAGCCGATTTCGAGCGCGCGCTGGGGCGAAACGCGCTCCGCCTTGCCGAGGAGCACAAGGCGCAAGACGGCTTCCAAGGGAATCCTACGGGCGAGGCGAAGGGTCCCGTGAATCGAGACCTGTCCGGCGCTGGTGCGCGCATCGGTGAAGCTCGCGTTCGCCGAGCACAGGACCAGGTCGCTGTCCGCCACAAAAGCGAGACCGCCGCCAGCGCACACGCCGTTCACCGCCGTGATCACAGGCTTGCCGACTTCACAGTCGAGGGCAGTGAGGCGGACGCGGGCCACCTTCTCATCAGGACGCGACGCTGGTGCGGCGGGCTCCCGAAGGTCCATGCCGGCACAGAAAGCCCGGTCACCCGCACCCGTCACAATGATGCACCATACCTCGCTGTCCTCGGCGAGCTCATCCCATGCGCGCGGCAGTTCATCGCGCATGCGAGAGTCGAACGCGTTCATCCGTTCGGGGCGATTCAGCGTAAGCGTGGCCACATGGCCCGCCCGCTCGACCCGCAAGGTGTCGTAGGTCATGGGTCTCCTAGGGCATCGAGAGCGTCATCCATCGTGGCTTGCGCCGCTCGGCGAACGCCCTCGCCCCTTCGGCTGCATCAGGATGGCCCCGATAGCCCTCAATCACCTTCCAGCCAAGCTCGACCGCCTCGTCGAGTCCAACATCGAGGCTTTCCCAGATCGCCTGCTTCGTCCGCGCCATGGCGGTTGGCGAATTCTCTAGAATCTGTTGAGCGAGCTGTGTCGCGCGCGGCCGGAGCTGGTCCTGGGGCACCACCTCCGACACCAGGCCGATCGCCTTCGCCTGCCGCGCGTCCATGCGCTCCGCGCCGCCGAGGAATGCCATCCGCAGGACCGATTCGAGCGGTACGCGGCGCGCAAGTCCAATCGGCTCAGCACCCGATACCAAGCCCACCCGGACGTGGTTGTCGAAGAAGGTGGCTCTCTCCGACGCAATGACGAGATCGCTATCGGCGAGGAAATGGAGGCCACCGCCGGTCACCATCCCGTTCACGGCCGTAATCACGGGCTTCCAGCAGCGATTCTGAATCGCCGTGAAGCGCAAGGCCGCGAGGGTACCCCGGTCCTCGGGCGCGCCGACAGTTGCTGTACCGGAGGCCACATCCGCAACGTCGAAGCCCGTACAGAGCGCGCGGTCGCCGTCGCCTGTCACGATCACGACGGAGATAGCCGCATCGCGCTTAATTTCTTCCCAGGCGGCTGGCAGTTCGCGCGACATCGGCCCATTGATCGCGTTTCCCCGGTCGGGTCGCGCGAGCACGAGCCATGCCACGCCTTCTCGTTTTTCAAGACGGATGGTTTCGAAGGTCACGCTAGGGCACCGTCACAACGTAGTTGCCGTGCTCATCGAGCTCCGCGGTGTGGCCAGGATAGAGCACAAGCGTCGTGAAACGTTCTTCCACGATTGCGGGTCCCTCGAGGCGATGTCCGAAACCGAGCCGGTCGCCGTCGTAGACGGGCGTATCTACGAAGCGGCCGTCGAACCATGCGGAGCGGCGGCTCCGAATCGAGTGCACTGCGGAGGTCGAGGCCCTCGGGCCTCGATGAACCGTGGGCTTCGGGGTGCGGCCCGTGGCTTGGAGTCGGACGGAGCGCAAGATCGGTTCCTCTTCGCGCACGGCGTAGGTGTGGAGTTCCTCATGCAGATCGTGAAATGCGGAGACTGTGGCGACCAGGGTCGCCGCACCGATCTCACCACCGACGCTGCTCATCGCGAGGGGTACGGACATGTCGAAGGTTTGGCCGGGATAGCAGAGATTCAGATAGCGACGCAGGTCGAGGTCCCGGGGTCTCAGTCCTGCGACCTCGAGCTCGCGCTCGGCTTGTGCCTCCATCTCCCCGAAAAGCTCGGCGATTCGTCCGGGCGAGGCCCGGCCCGAGGGGCTGATATACGAGCGCTGGAGGTCCACCCCATAGTCGGCGATCAGGAGACCGAGCGCGGAGAAAGCGGGCGAGGTTTTTGGCACGAGCATCTTGCGGATGCCGAGTTCCTCGGCCTGCTTTCCTGCGTGGACCGGCCCGTTCCCGCCGTAGACCACAAGGGCAAACTCCCGGGGGTCGAGGCCCGCCTGGGAGGATACGCGCCGGATGGCGTTGGCCATGTTGGCGTTGACGATTCGGAAGATCCCGTGGGCCGCCTCGACCAGGTCGAGACCAAGCGGCCTCCCGATGCGCTCCATGACGGCCTCGCGTACGCCGCTGCTCACGAGCTTGAACTCCCCGCCGCACAGCGCTTCAGGGTTCAGGTAACCGAGCACGACGTTCGCATCCGTGACCGTGGGCTCAACGCCGCCCCGCCCGTAGCAGATCGGGCCCGGCTCGGCCTTGGCGCTCCTCGGACCGACGTGGAGCGCCCCCGCCTGCACGCTTGCGATCGAGCCGCCGCCGGCGCCGATGGCGTGCATTTCAACCATCGGAAGCCCGATCAGATACCGCTGTTGCCAGTTCCAGAAGCTCTTGATCGTGGGCCGACCCTTTCGGACGACGCACACCTCGTAGCTCGTTCCTCCCATATCGATCGCGATGAAATCGGAGACCCCTGCCGTCTGGGCTGCTGCACACGCGCCCATCACGCCTCCGGTCGGACCTGAGCCCAGGGCGGCGACCGCTTTTTTTGCGAGGAAGGCGGCCGTCATGATCGCGCCGCTCGATTGCATGAGGAGGAGGTCGTGCCGATAGCCGGCCTCATGGAGCGAGCGCTCGAGATGTTCGAGATAGGTCTGCACCCGCGGACCCACGTAGGCGTCGACAAGTGTGGTGGATGTGCGCTCGAACTCCGGCGCGGTCGGCATCACCTCGTGCGAAAGCGACACGCGAGCCTCGGGGTGTTCCTCCTTTATCAACTCGCGTGCGCGCAGCTCATGGCTCGGGTTTACAAAAGAGAAGAGGAAGCAGACAGCGATCGATTCGATCCCGTCTCGCCGCAACCGGCGCACCGCCGCGCGTACCGCCTCTTCGTCCAGCTCGCGGATGACGTTGCCACGGAAATCAAGACGCTCGGGGATCCCGAAACGATGGCGGCGCTTCGCAATCGGTATGGGAGGCGGAAAAGCCGGATCCCAGATCTCCTCCTTGTACCCGCGGCGTATCTCAATCTCGTCACGATGGCCCTCGGTGGTGAGCAGGCCCACCTTGGCCCCATTCATTTCGATCAGGGTGTTGTCCGCAGTGGTGGTGCCGTGCACCACGAGTTCAGTCTCCTCGAGCAGTGCCCGGGTTGCGAGCCCCTCCTTCGCCGCGAGCGCAGAAAGGCCCTGCATCACTCCCACGGATTGGTCCGCAAGTGTCGTCGGGACCTTCGACAGAAGGAGCGCGCCGTCCGGTCGCACGAGCACGAAGTCGGTAAAAGTTCCGCCGACATCGATGCCGATCCGGAAACCCATGCTATTGGCTGCGCCGCCTTGCCGCGCGGAGCGATTCCGTCGCCTCGCGGTCAAGGCGCAGATCCCCGGACGCAGCGCTGCCCCGTAGTACGACGCCGTACTCGCGTTCGGCCGCGTCGGCGGACACGTACTCGTCAAGGACGTCTTCAAGAACGCGTTGCGGGTCGCGATCTAGGGGATTGCCCCACCCCCCGCCGCCTCCGTAGATGTATTCGAAGGCCTGGCCCGACGCGTGCGGGACTCCGTTCGCCATGCAGGTTACGTGCTCGGCCTGTTCCGTGCCGACACGCACGATCAGCCGATTGGGTGATCCGTCCCGTCCTCCCGAGACTCCAGACATCGGGTACTTCATCCCGACCATGTAGGTGGATACGGCGGCGGGAGCAGTCACGCGCTTGACAACCCGGGAGCCCGGACAGCCCCGCCATTGACCCGCACCACCGGTGTCTGTCGCGTAGTCGCAACATTCATGGCGCACCGGAAAGATCGATTCGTTGATCTCCGCGGTCGCGCGAATCAGGTTTCCAAAGGACGCCGGCATGGAGCCCCAGCCGTCCTGGCCTTTCACCGCATTGCAATACGCGGCGAGGCAATCCACTGAATGGTCGACGAAGATCTGTCCGGTGTCCGGGTGCGTCCCGAAAATCACAGTCGGCATTCCGAGCTTGTAGATCTGGGGACACGAGCGCTCGGGAAGAATCCCGGCCATTGCCTTGGCGATTGCTTCGCCCACCTCCACACCGGGGTGGTGTGTACCGGCGGCGACTGTCTTGCCCTCATTTGGGTTCAGGCAACAGCCCTTCGGAACGACGAGCTCAATGGAGTCGAAGAAGCCTTCGTTCTTCGGGATCGAGGGGTCCATCATGGTGGCGAGCTGTGCCACGACATAACCACGCGTGTTTCCGAAGGAGGAGTACGCCTTGAGCTCCTGGCGTTCGTCCGATCCCGTGAAATCGACGCGGAGGTGGTCCCCCTCTACGGTGACGCGGACGTGGACGCGGATGTCCTCATTCCCTACCGGATCGTGATCGACGAACGCATCGGCTTCATAAACCCCGTCCGGCCAAGACCCCACTTCTTCCCGGAAACGTTGGGCGGCGTACGCGATCGCATGGTCCACGGCACCGAGCACGCTCCCCACCCCATAGTGCGCGATCAACTCTCGTAGGCGCTTGGCCCCGAGCTGCGCCGCCCCAATCTGCGCCCGCAGATCACCCATAAACGTGGGCGTTCGATTGTTCACCTTCATCATGTACAGGACATCGCGCCGCTCGACTCCGCGGTCGACCACCTTAATCGCGGGAAAACGCACTCCCTCGGCCCACACATCGATCGCCTCGGCGTTGTAACCGCCTGGCATGCCTCCGCCGGTATCCGCGTGGTGGCACTGGATCGAAGCGATCAGTGCGACCCGGCTGTCCACCACGACGGGTGAGAACACGTTGTAATCGGGCAGGTGACCGCCGCCGTGATAGGGATCATTTGCGACCAGCACATCCCCATCGTGCAGGCCCTCTTGGTCGAAGAAATCGAGGGCGAAACGCACAGGGAGCGTCGATGACAGCATGAACTGGGGGATCCCGACGGAAAGCGCGGCGAGCCGACCGCGCCCATCCAGGATCGTGGCGTTACGCTCATTCGACTGGTTCAGAATCGGCGTGGTCGCGGTCAGGGATACGTGCGTGGCCATCTCAAACGCCACGGTCTCGAGTGCCCCGCGAATCACTTCAGCGGTGACGGGGTCGAGGCTTGAAGACGGCGTAGCGGCGCGGGGCGCGGCGGCGGACATGACCGGCCTCCCAATCTGACGACCCGTCAAGTATGGTCGTCCCCTTGGCCCCTTGTCCAGCCTCCTCTCCGAAGGTCCTCTTGACCGCTAGGGAGGACTCCTCCTAGCGTGGCGCCATGGGCATCCAGCGGGTCGGGCACCTTGGGATCTGCGTCTCCGACCTCGCGCGCTCGCTGCGTTTTTACCGCGACCTCCTGGGCTTCCGAGAGCTCTCAAGCCTCGACGTCGCCGGTACGCATGCGGACCGACTGCTTGGGCTTAAGAGCGTAAAGCTTCGCGCCGTCTATCTGGAGCGAGACGGATTGCGGATTGAGCTCCTCGCATTCGCTTCGCCCGAACCCGTGGGTGCGCCGCTCCCGCGGCCCATGAACCAGCTCGGACTGACACACCTCTCCATGCGGGTGAGCAATCTTTCGCGTGTGGTGGACGACCTCCGCTCCGCTGGGGCTTGCGTGCTCGAAGCGACGGAGATCAACTCCTTCGCCGTGGGGAGCGCAGCCATTTTCGTCACGGACCCGGACGGTACCCGGATCGAACTCGTGGAGATTCCGGGCGACCCGGCGGCACCCCCAAGCTAAGCGGCGCGGCGCCCTGGGGATCGCACAGCGCTGGACTAAGCTCCGATTGCCCCTGCACCCCTCGCGCCGCGCACGCGGCGGGGCCGGCGTGCCTAGGAGTCCCACGTGAGCGCACCCGGCCCCCCTTCCTCCGCCCCGCTCGGTCGGCTTGCGCGGTTTTTCACTCGCGTCGTAGCGAGGCCGTGGTGGGTGCTCGCCGTCTACGCTCTGCTCCTTCCACCGGCGGCCTGGTTTTCGCTGAAGGTCGGGCAGGACAACTCGATCGATCGCCTGATTGTCA
>DAIOWK010000188.1:0-7091 GCA_036758525.1 Myxococcota bacterium | reverse complement strand
CGGGGGAACAGTCGAGCTCGCGAGCGAGCCGGGTGAGGCTCACGCCTGCTTCAGTGCGGATCTTCTTAAGAGCGTGGCCGGCGTCCACTCCGCCGCGCCGACCTGTGCCGTGGCAGCACGGGCACTCTTCGAGGACGACGGTTGGATACTGCAAGACGAGCTCGCCCAGGAGCATCGTGGGTCCCCCTGAAATTTCAGCCAAACTGATCCGCCGATCAGTCGGCATCGGTCCGGGTGTAGCGTTCCCGCACGACCTCCCCACTCGGGCCGATCCGGGGCTTAATCTGCAGCGGCGGTGGCGTTCCCGGGCCATAGTCCTTGCCCGGTTTGTACTGATAGTCCGTCGGGACGGTGCCCTCGATGTAAGCCCTTTGCGCCCGCGTCAGCTTGAGCGGTTTCCCGTCCTTCCCGAGGTAGACCTTCTCCACCTTGATCGCCTTTCGGAACCTGTCGGCGAGGTCCGCATCGCTAGGCGTGTGCGAGGCGAGGTAGAAGCCGGCGGTGGCTTTGAGCTTCTCTGCGCCGGCCGTGTCGCCATTGGCTGCGAGGGTGTGAGCTGTCCTTAGGAGCTCGTTCGACGTCGTAGTGATTCGTTCGGCGAGCTCCCGGTGATCGAGCGCGCCGTGCGCCTCGATCCATGCCCTCACGGCGTCCGGGTCGGCTCCAGCGACGCTATTCGGATCAAGCCTAAGCTGCTGCAGCAGGGGCTTGCGCACGTCTGCCGCCTGGGCGTCTGTCCCCGTCTGAGGCTGCTGAGGCGTGGGCGTGGGAACCGCCATTTTGTGTGCTCCCTAGACGAAGCGAGCCGACGCTCCACCAACGCACTCGCTCCGCGAGGGAGAGAGTACCGGATCCAATGCGATCGGTTTCTTGATCGCCAGCGGGCCGCGGCTCGCGCGCCGAGTGACGCGCCGAAAGCGGTGACAGGCTAACCTTTCGCCCGGGGGCAACGGCCTGCAGCCGTGGCCGCTCGCTTCGGCGGCCAGCCCCCACCTTTCCCCTCGAAGCGCCGCAGGAAGCACGCGGCCCATGTCCCGTCGAAATACAAGGCCTCCCCGCGATGGCGACGCCAAGTGGGAGGATGTGGCGCTGACGAAGCGCAACCCTCCTATGGGCCTTCTCGACGGTGTTTGGGTGCCCCTTGACTCGACTCCGGTGAGCAAGAGGCGGAAGACGCAACGCCAGCCCAAGCGTCTGGGCACCGTGTGCGCGGTCAAGGTGGACTTGGCATCCCCTCCGCCGTGGACAAACGGCCTGTCACCCCGAGAGCGCGAGAGGTTTCGAGACCGCGGAGTGGATCTCCCTGCCCTTTTCCAAGAGTTCTTCGGGAGGTGGACGAAGCGCGATCGGCTTTCGCCGACTGAACGCTCGCTCTGGAAGGCACTCACGGAGCTCGTGGCGCTGCGCGCTGAGTGCGACAGGGGGGGCCATCGTTCGCTTTTGGAGCGGATCCAAGCGGAGGCGGTGCGCGCGGTCAAACAGATCGTCCTGCCTACCAGAGGACCAATTCGGGCTGCGCGCCCCGAAGAGATACCGAAGAAGTTCCGCGGAAAGAAACACATTCGCGCGTTTGTCGACGACTCAGGCCGGCTTAGCTTGAGCATCAATTGGCTCGGTGATTTTCCTTCTGGCGGTAGGCCGAAGGGTGAGACGGAGATGCGCAGACAAAGAAAGAAGATCGCCGCTACGTACCGGGAACTCTTTCCCAGCGTGCACGACTACCTTTCAACCGAGGACGCCTCACAGAGGGATGCACTACTCGGGGCAATGCCCGCCCCGCGAGCTGCTCTACTTCGAGAAGCGCTCGCCGAGTGCGAGGGAAGCCCGATCACAGCGGGTCAAATCACCTTGACCATGCTCAGCATGGCGATACAGAAGGTGCAAGGCGGCTCGCGGCTCGCGATGGAGAGTGTCCGAAGGCTTGCCTCCGACGCAGAGGCCGAAAAGGGCGGCGGGCCCCGGATTCCTGGGCCGTCCCCACGACCCGTCCGAAAACCACCCCCCAAGATTTCGCCCCCCTAGTTTTCGTAACGATCTATCGGAATTCTGTCCGAGCGCGCACAAACTCGCGCTTGTGGAACCGACCACAGCCGAGCGCCTCTTCCGAATCAGAGAAGCCGCGCAGCTTCGCGGGATCTGCCCGCGGCGTCTATGGCGCGAGATCCGAACCGGTCGACTTCGCGCTTTCCAGCTCGGCGCTTGGCTTCACGTGCGCCTCGAAGACGTAGACGCCTGGATTGACGGCCACCGATACAACGCCACGCCAACGCGCCAGCGCGAGAGTCGCGCCACGGTGCCCTAGCCCAGAGACGCCAAGAGGTCCCCGGCTGGCGCATGGGAACCTCCTGGCAGGGACGAAGCAATGCCCGAGTACCACCACGACCAGACGAATGCAACGCCCATCCCGCGCCACATCCACAGGATCCTGAAGGTGCGGCTTCGGCTCCTCGAGCGCCGGTCGCAGCTCCGAGCGCGACTCCGCGCCGGCGAATCAGCGCTTCGCACCACACAAGCGCGCCTTGAACGCGTTTCCAAGCTGCTCGAGCTCGAACTCTCGGCACATGAGGCCGGCCGCGCGAGCCCGATCGAGGTGCGCCCTCGGGATGAGCGGAGCGGCGACAACTCGTGGTGAGGCGATTCGACGAGGATCGCGCCGCAAAGGCTTACCCGCTCCACTGGCCTCCGAGCTGGAAGCGCACTGAGGCGGCGCGCCGCGAGCATTCACGTTTCGACCGGGACTGCACTGTCGCGAAGGCGACGAGCGAGCTCCTGGACGAGCTGCGCAAGATGGGCGTCCCCGATCGTCGCGTCGTGATCTCCTCGAATCTGCGGCTCCGACTGGACGGGCGCCCTTACTCGGACCAGGCCGCAGTCCTCGATCCCGGCATCGCGGTGTTCTTCCCTTGGCGCGCGGTCGAGCGTGTTCTCGCCTGCGACCGCTGGGCCCGCGTCGATCACAACCTACGCGCGATTGCCAGGCACATCGAAGCCATGCGCGGCATCGAGCGGTGGGGTGTGGGCTCGCTCGAGCAAGCCTTCCGCGGCTACACGGCGCTTCCCGAGACGATCGCGGTCGATCGGTCCTGGCGCGAGGTGCTCGAGCTCGGCGAGCTCGTGAACCGCGACCAGGTCGAAGCCGCATTCAAACGGCTTGCCCGCATTCGCCATCCCGACCTCGGCGGCACCGACGACGCGATGGCCGAGCTGAACTTGGCGCGAGAGCGCGCCATCGCGGAGATCGCATGACGCTCGTCGACCGCTGCGGCGTGTTCTCGCGCCGGCGGCGCTCGGAGCTCTCAAAAGTAGTCGACGAGCTGCTCTATGAGCTGGCACAGCGAGAGCTTGACTTCGGCGGGGACGCAGCGTGAGTGCCGGCGCAGCATTCGAGCGCGTCGAGGCTGCGCTGCGCGCTGTAGGCTCGCGCACAAATGGGCACGGAATGTGGACGTGCCCGGCGCACGAAGACTCGACGCCTTCATTGTCCGTCACAAATGGAAACGAGGGTGCGCTTCTGCGGTGCTTCGCCGATTGCTCTCTCGAGGCTGTGCTCGAGCGACTCCGGCTCGCGAAAAGCGATCTCTTCGACGAGCCGAGGCGCAAGGGGAATGACAGCGCGGGAAGCCACAAACCGCATCGCGTCGCGGAGTATCTCTACGTCGACCGAGACGGAGAGCCACTTCGCCGAAAAGTGCGCCTCGAGCCCGGGTACAAGGGCGACAAGAAAACATTCTTCTGGGAGAAACCGAACGGCCGCGGCGGATGGGTGAAGTGCGGAAAAGGCGAAGGCAATCCGCACGTGCTCTACAACCTGCCAGAAGTGCTCGAGTCCGAGCAAGTTCACCTCTGCGAAGGGGAGAAGGGCGCGGAGCGAATCCGCAAGGCATGGGGAGCGTGCGCAACGTGTCTCCCGACGCCGAAGTGGGAACCCGGCTTCGCCGACGCGCTGCGCGATAAGGACGTGCTCATCTGGGCGGATCGCGATGCGGAAGGGCTCACACGCGCCGCACGGGCGTATCGGACGCTTGTCAGCGTCGCCCGGAGCGTTCGCGTCGTCCAGTCGCGCGTCGAGACCCACAAGGCCGACGCCTTCGACCACATCGCGGTCGGCTATCGGCCAGACGATGCGATCGAACTCGATCCATCCACGCTTCCGTCGGTTGAGGAAAGCGCCAAAGAGGCGGAGTCGCAGGACGGCGAGGACCACGCGGAGGCCCGGGCCCACGCTTTGGCCCTGCGCTTCTCAGACGATGAGACGCGCATTGATACATGGTTCGATGAGAGCGGCGCGCTCCGCCCCGTGGCCGAGCGCAAGTACCTCGTGGAGGAATTCATCCCAGAGGAGGTCCCTGCGTTCGTCGTGGCGCGGGGCGGAACCGGAAAAGGGCATTTCGAGGTCTCCCTCGCGTGCTCGCTCGCCTTGGGTGTGCACTTCGGATCGTTCGCCGTGAAGCGCCCTCGTGGCGTCGTCATCGTCTCACGCGAAGACGACCGCGAAGAGCTGCAGCGGCGATTCGGCGCATGGAGCCGAGCAGCTTTTCCGAGCGGGCTCGACTTGGAGCAGGTGCGCCGCCTCCGCGAGAATCTTCGATTCGTGGATCTCTTCGGAGTGAGGGGCGCGCGCCTCGGTGACGCGCTTGTGCGCCAAATCGTCGAAACAGTGAAAGGGCTCCACGCCCCCGGCCTGGTGATTCTCGATCCACTGGGAAAGCTGCTTCCCGAGGACCTGGTGAGCCTCAACAGCCAGGAAGGCGCGGGCCTCGTGCATGAGTGGCTCGACGTCATCGTGCACGAGGCGGACTGCACCACGCTCGTTGCCCACCACGTCAACAAACAAGCCGTCAAGGACGGGAAGGCGACCGCAGGATCAGCGACGGGAAGTCAGATGCTCGAGGACCTGGCCCGCTTTGTGCTCGCCTTGGACGCTGTCGAAGGCGACGAGATCGTGAAGTACGGACTGAACCCGTTCTCCAGGTACGGCTACGTCTCGCTTGTGCTCACCAAGGCGAACTACTCCCCGGCCCTGGGCGAGCCGTTCATCTTTGAACGTATGGCGGGGGGCGCCCTGATCCCACGCGAAGCCTTGCGCCCCGCCGACCTCAATGCCGAACGCGCGCTCCGTGTGCTCGAGGCTGAAGGGCCGCTCTCGCGCGAGGACTGGGAGAAGGCGTGTCAGGAGCTCGACCCGCCGCTCTCGATCCACGATGCACGCAAGGCGCGGACCCGGCTCAGGGCCGACGGGCTCGTCGTGAGCGGAGCGCTGCAAGCGCCCAGCGAAGAGAAACGGAGCGGCCGGAAGAAGACTCTCTTCAGACCCTCCGACACGGCACCGCGACGCGACCAAACCCGCTTCAAGGGAAAGATTTGATGATTCGGCACAAATCGGCACGGCGAGTCACGTTCCGATTTAAAGCCCTTTCGTTTCGCGGACTTGATTCGGCACAGGAAACAAATCGGCACGGCGAGTCTGTGCCGAATCAAACGCCTTACAAATCAAGCACTTACATTTCGTGCATTTCGGTACCCCTACGGGGGGGTAAACCGCGTGCCGGTTTCCCGCCCCGTGCCGATTTGGGGCCGCGAAGGTGATTCCGTGCGCAGCCGAGCGACTCGACGAGCTCCGCCGCCTGGCCGCGAGCGCGAGGCTGATTCAGTGACCGCTCAGCGGCCCCGCCGCCGCGAGACAGGGGGCAGCGCTTGAGCGTGGGCCCCGCCCACGATTGCGCTTCACTCGCGCCCTTCGGCCGTGGTACTGCGTTTCTCGCTGTGGGGAAACAGGGCCGGCTACAGCGCAAGGTTCTGCCGAACGGCGAAACCCGCTTCGAGGTCGACTTCCGGCCTTTCGGGCGCGTTTTCAGCATCCCGACGGAGCTGGGGCCGATCCCGCTCTCCGACGAAGGGATGGCACAGCGCGTGCTCGAGGCGATCCGTGCAAGGCTCGCCGACGGCGTTCCGATTGAAGTCGCGCTAGCCGCCTTCAAGCGCAACGCTGCGGTCCACGTTCTGCCACGCGCCGCCAAGTGGCTCGAGCATCTCCATCAAAGATCCGGGGTCGGCGATCTCTCGCCTGCCTTCCTCGCGACGATCCGATGCGACGTCGCAAACCACTGGCAGCCGCGATGGAGCGGTGTGCCGGTGCACTCAGTCACGAAGGGGGAGCTGGACGCCTGGGCGATCGAGCTCGCCGCAAAGGGGCTCGCCCCAGGTACGCGCCAGTCTGTGCTCAAGCGCTTCCGCACATTCCTGCGCTGGGTCGAGGACCGCGGAGAGATTGCGAAGGTACCGAGATTCCCGACGGTGACGGTGCCCGAGCGTGAGCCGGTGCTACTGGCGCTTGAGCAGCAAGACGCCGCGCTCGAGACCATTCCCGAGGCGGAGCGCGGCATCTACATCGCGATGGTCGACTTGGCGATTCGCCCCGGCGAGGCACGTGCCCTGCGCGCATCCGCGGTCGAGATCGTAGAGACACCTGGCCCCGATGACCCGCCCGCCTGGGTACGAATCGAGGAGGGCGCGAAGGGCGCGACGAAGGTGGCGCCTGTCGGTGGCACAAAGACCGGGCGGTCACGTCGCATTCCAGGGACAGAGCGACTCATCGCCTGGATTGAGGCCTACGTGGCGCGCGAAGCCCGCCTGCGTGGCGATCTCCTCTTCCCGAGTCCACTGGGAGGAATGTTCTCGCATTCGGCTCTCTGGAGGCGCTGGCGGCGTGCGTGCGTGTACGCGAGCGTGCCCGTCGTCTCGCTGCGGCAAGCGAGCCGTCACTCGACGGCGACAGACCTCCTGCGAAAGGGCGCCGAGCTTGAGAAGATCCGGCGCTTGCTCGGGCACACCAGCACCAAAATGACCGAGCGCTATGCGCGATGGTCCTCTCAGGCGCTTGTGTCCGTCATGCGGCCTCGGGGAAAGCGCAAGGGACCCACCACCGACCACTGATTTGCCGCTGGGTTGCCGCTGAGCCCGCAGAGCCGTTTTCAGTCTTGACGAAAAACCCTGCTGTGGAAGGTAGTTACGATGCTTTCGCTAGGGGGTCAATCGT
This sequence comes from Myxococcota bacterium, assembly GCA_036758525.1. Taxonomy (GTDB): domain Bacteria; phylum Myxococcota_A; class UBA9160; order UBA9160; family UBA9160; genus UBA9160. Next base: position 55 of record DAIOWK010000188.1, on the reverse strand, counting down.
CCGGTCCGGACGATTGAGCGTGAGCGTGGCAACAGGCCCGTCTCGCGTGAAAAGA
>DAIOWK010000187.1:0-7103 GCA_036758525.1 Myxococcota bacterium | reverse complement strand
AAAGCCAGCGATCCGGTGCGGGGTGGAGCGATGGATCCACGTCCAGCGTCATGCGCGAACTCCGGGAGTGCCGTCCGCGTGAGCCCTGTCCACGATCGCCCGTTCGCGCGCGAGGGGGAGTGATCCCACGTGGAGCGCAGACCCGCAGCGGATTTTCTCGAGCTCGTTGAACGCTCGCGCCGCGGACGGCTCAAGATCTATATCGGGTTCGCTGCGGGCGTGGGGAAGACCTACCGCATGCTCGAGGAAGCGCACGCGCTCGCGAAGCGAGGCGTCGAGATCGCGGTGGCCTTCGTCGAAACCCACGGTCGATCCGAGACTGCAGCACTGCTTGAGGGCCTTGAGCTGGTGCCGCGTCGCGTCTTCGAGTACCGGGGTCTCAAGATCGAAGAGATGAACTTGGATGCTGTTCTCGCCCGCCACCCCCAGGTCGCGGTCGTGGATGAAATCGCCCATACCAACGTCCCGGGATCCAAGAACGCCAAACGCTACCAGGATGCGTGCGACTTGTTGAACGCCGGCATCAGCGTGATCTGTGCCTTCGACATCCAGCACCTCGAGAGTCTCAAAGGTCTGGTGGAACAGGCGACCCACGTGGAGATCCGAGAGACGGTGCCGGACACCTTCCTCCAAAGGGCCGACCAGGTCGTGAACCTGGACTTGGCCGTGGAGGATCTACTCGAGCGGCTGCGCGCCGGGAAGATCTACGCCGAGGATAAGGTGAAACGCGCGTTAGAGAATTTTTTTCAACCCGATAAGCTCTCGATGCTCCGTGAAATGGCCCTGCGGGAGGTTGCCGAGAGCCTCGGCCGTGCGGCCCTTGACCACGCCCGGCGACCGGGTGCCGAACCAGGCAGTCCCCGGGCACCGAGCGAGCGGGTCATGGTGTGCATCTCCTCGCAATCGCCGCGTGCGGGCGCGCTCCTAAGACGCGGATCGCGGCTTGCAGGGCGCCTCAATACGGACTGGTACGTTGTGTACGTCGAAACTCCGAGTGAAGCGCCCCATCGAATCGACTCCAGCGCCCAGCGCATCCTGCACGTGAACATCGAAAAGGCAAGAGAGCTTGGCGCGCAGATCGTCCGTCTCCAGGGGCGCGATCGGGTGGAGACGTTGCTCGACTTTGCGCGCTCCCACGCCGTCGGCCACATTCTGGTCGGCCGCAGCCACACAGCGTGGTGGCGACGCCTGTTTGGCAGGGATTTCGTGGCACGCATGGTCCGCCAGGCCGAGAACTTCGATCTTCACATCGTGGGAGCACACGAACGGGATCACGCCGCGTGACCGTACGTGCGCACCTCATGCTGGCGGTGGCGCCCTTGGCGATCGTGCTTGCGCTGATCGGCGCGCTTGCTGCCAGCGAGGCCGGGCGGCTCGGACAGACCTCCCAAGCCATCTTGTCGGACAACTACCGAAGCGTTCTGGCCGCGCAGAGGATGAAGGAGGCACTCGAACGCCTCGAGGACGCGGCACGGGCTGCGGCCTCGGGCCATCCCGAGCTCGCCGTTCCCCGCCAACAGGAGGAACGGCGCAACTTCGAGTCTGCGCTGCGGGCGGAAGAAGGAAACATCACCGAACCCGGTGAGGCCGAGCTGGCAAAAGCTCTTCGAACGAAGTGGGAGGAGTACCAGAAGCGGCTGGATGACTGTTTGGGCAGGGCGAGCCGCCCGGAGGTCGAGGACTGCTATCTGCACCAGCTCGAGCCCGGCTTCCGACCCGTGAAAGCCGACGCCGACAGAGTCCTGGAAATGAACCAGGATGCCATGGTCTCGAAGAGCGAGAAGAACCGTGAGGACGCAGAGCGCCTGCGCTGGGAGATGCTCGCGGCCACCGTCGTTGCACTTGCCGTCGGGCTCGCAAGTTCCTGGTACCTTGCCACGCGTACACTTCAGCCGTTGACCGCTCTCGGGCAGGCCGTCGAGCAGTTCGGGCGGGGCGATTTCGCAGTGCGCGCACATGCGCGGGGTGGTGCGGAGATCGCTCAGCTTGCAGCCACTTTTAACGCCATGGCCGACCGGATCGACGAGTACCGCAAGAGCTCCCTCGGAGAAATGCTGCAAGCCCAGCTTGCGGCGCAGGCGACCCTGAACAGCCTGCCGGATCCCGTCTTCGTGTTTTCCCCCGACGGCAGCATCCTAAGCGCCAACCTTGCCGCAGAGGGTCTGTTTGCGCCTGAGGACCGCGCGGCACCGAGCCTGAATCTGCTCGAGCCGCGGCTGCGCGAGGCGCTGGATGCGGTGCGGGCGCCGGTCCTTCAAGGGAAGGGTTCGTTTGTCCCCAAGAGCTTCGATGAATCCTTTTCCGTGCAGCGTCCCGAGGGCGAGCGCGTCTTCTTGCCGCGGGCGGAGCCTGTGTACGAAGAGGGCGGGGGAATCGTGGCAGCGACCGTCGTCCTGCAGGACGTGACACGGCTCCGGCGCTTCGAGGAACTACGCAACGATCTGGTCTCGACCGTCGCCCACCAGTTTCGGACTCCGCTCACCTCCCTACGAATGGCGATCCATCTCTGCCTCGAGGGGATCGCCGGTCCCCTCAGTGCGAAGCAGCAGGACCTGCTCTACGCGAGCCGCGAGGAATGCGAGCGCCTGCAGGGGATCGTCGAGGAACTGCTCGACCTCGCCCGGCTTCAGTCCGGATCGATTCCCCTCGATCTGGAGGACGTCGCTGCCGAGGCTCTGCTTGAGCAGGCCGCGAAGGCGCACCGGGCTGAGGCCCAGGCAAGGAACGTGACCCTTCAGGTGGAACCCGTTCTCGACGAAGCCCGGGTTCGAGCCGATCTCCAGCGTCTGCGCCTCGTCTTCCAGAACCTGTTGGAGAATGCGCTGCAGCACACGCCGAGAGGAGGACGGGTTTCCCTTCGCGCCTCCCAAGACGCCGCGAGCGTGCGCTTCGAGGTCACCGACTCCGGTCCGGGCATCCCCGAGGACCAGCAAGGGCGTATCTTCGAGAAGTTCTACCGCGGGCCAGGTGGTCCGGGTGGCGGAGCCGGTCTCGGTCTTTCCATCGCACGCGATGTGGTGCGCGCCCACGGGGGGGAGATCGGGGTCGACAGTGCGCCGGGCCGCGGGAGTACGTTCTGGTTCACGCTCCCCCGAATGAGGCCTTTGCCCGAAGGGGAAGCCACGAATCCGTAGCGATCTGGACGATTCCAGCTCCTCGGCAAGAGAGCGCGCGGAGCGCGGACTCCTCCTTCAAGCATCACGAGCCCTTCTCCCGCTCTTCTCTCAGGCCGAATCGCGGTGCGCGGGGTGGAGTCCGCGCGGAGCCAGGGCGAGGAGCGACGGCAGGATGAGCAGTGTGCAGAGCAGGGTAAAGCCGAGGGCGAGCATGAGCAGAATGCCCATCTGCGAGGTGCCGGGGTGGCTCGATGCGGCGAGTGCTCCGAAGGCCGTCCCAGTGGTGAGACCGCTGCACAGGATTGCACGCGCCGTGCTCGATTGAAGCGGCCGATCCATCCCCGCCCGCCAGTTTGTGACGAAATAGATGTCGAACGCCACCCCGATGCCGAGCAGCAGCGGGAGCCCGATGATGTTGGCGAAATTCAGCGGCAATCCGATCAGCACGCTGGTCGCCATCGTCAAAAGACCAGCCAGCAGCAAGGGAGCCAGGACCAAGAGCGTATCGAGCACTCGGCGAAGCACTGCAAACAGCAGAAGGCTGATCGCGACAAGAGCGATGATCCCCGCGCCGATGAACGCGTGGACGACGATGCGTGCGGATTCCTGGATCGTCACCGGGGATCCGGAAGCGTTTGGAGCCACGGAGCGAACCGCCTCGACGAAGCGCTCGAGCGTGGCGTTGTTTCGCGCATCTCCCTTGGGAGAGACTTCGACGCGCATGCGCTGGTCGGGAGTGACCCAATCGCGAACCAAGTCATCAGGAAGTGTCTCGAGCGTCACAGGCCCCGCAGAGAGCGCCAGGCGCAGGTCGGTGAACAAGGGTGGCAGATCTCCCACCAACGTCGCCTGGAGCGTTTCGAGCGGGGGCGGCGTCGCGTGGAGGACGCCCTCCAGCGCATTCGCGAGGCGCAGGGCGGCTGCATCCCCGGCGCTCGGAGGAGGCAGACTCCGCAGCTTGCCCGCGAGTTCGGCCGTGGCCTCGAGCACAGCGGCGTCCGCAGGCGCCGGAGCCGTGGCTGTGGGGGTGAGCGTTGGCAGCAAGAGGAACGCCGCATCCGCGACCGTCGCGAGCTTTTCCGGTTGGTCCTCGGGCACGAAGCTGTTGATGGTCAGAACGTGATCCACCTCCGGAAGAGCCTCGAGGCGCGGCACCAGCGCCGCCGCCGCGGCAGCCGAGGGGACAAGGATGTCGATGGTGTAGGGCGTGGCGTTCGGACTCGTGATGAGCTCGAGCAGCGTGGCCATCGATTCGGTGTGCGGGTTCTTGAGATGCAAAGGATCGAAATCGAAACGCAGGCGCGGCAAGACGGCGATGCCTGTGAGCGCGAGGAGCGCGGCGAGAAGCGCGATCTCGCGGCGTCGTTCCACCAGGAAGCGATCGATTCGATCCGCGCCCACGAACCCGACGGGCTCCGCCTCCCCGGCGGGGCGCAGCAGCGTGATGAGCGCCGGCAGGAGGGTGAAGTTCAATACGAGAGCGATCAGCATCCCCGTCCCGGCGATCAGGCCGAGCTCCCGGAGGCCGGCGTAGGAGCTTGGAACGAACGAATAGAATCCCACCGCGGTGGTGGCGGCGGCGAGGGAGAGCGGCGTCGCTATCGCCCGGGCAGCAGCACGCAAGGCCTCAGCGAAATCTGGAATTCGGTGGCGACAGTCGCGGTAACGGACGGCGAACTGAATGCCAAAATCGACGGCGATCCCGACGAAAAGCACCGCAAAGGCGACCGATATCAGGTTCAAAGATCCGATCGTTGTCGCGGCGAAGGCAGCCGTCGACACAAGCCCGACCACGAGCGTCCCGAGAATGGCGGTGACGAGCCGGAAGGACCCGACTGCAAGCCACAGGAAAAGACACAAGAGAGAAAAAGACAAGCCTGCGATGGCACCGGCGCCTTCGGTGAGAGAGCCGAACTCCTCGTCGGACAGGGCAACTTCACCGGTCAGCCGGACCCGCACACCGTGGTCGGGTGTGAGGTGGAGGGAGCGGGCCGCGTCGCGCACTGCAGCGCTTGCCCGTGCGCCCGGTCGGAGCGCTTCATAGTCGAGCACAGGCTGGACGAGCAGGATGCGTCGCAGGTCGTCGGCGGTCGGCGGCCGGTCCGTCAGCAGGGTTTGCCAGGATACAGGGCGGGGCGTGCCGGCGAGCAACGCCTCCACAGAGTCGGCGATCGCATTGAACGGTCGCTCGAGTTCGTGGAGGCTGGTCTCGCCTTGCGCGACGCCCTCGAGCGAGAGGCTCAGCGCGTGAAAGAGACCGCGCACGCTTGGATCCGGCGCGAGCTCTCCAATCATGGGCTGGGCACGGATCAGCTGCTCCATGATCTGGGAGAGTTCCTGGGCCGAGAGAAAGAGCATGCCATCTCGCTTGAAGAACTCGTTGCCGATGGGATCTTGTACGGATTTGAACAGCCCGGGAGTCTGGCCAAGTCGCTGCAGGAGGGCCTTTGCGGCGGTGTCTGCCTGTTCCGCGGTCTGCGCATCGATCACCACCACCAACCGATCCGTGCGTTGGGGGAACGCGTCATCGAGTTCCTTGTCGAGCTTGCGAAAGGGGGCGTCGCTTGAAACGATATTCGAGGTGTCGGCGTTCAGGCTGAGATGCCCTGCCGCGTAGACCGCAAGCAGCGTCGCGAGTGCGAGACTTGCCACGACGAGGGAGACCGCGCGGCGACGCGAGAAATCCACAATCGCGACGATCCGTCGAGTGAGCAGCGTCCTAGGTCCTTAGCCGGCGTATGGCGTTGGGCGGTGAACGGAGTAGCGAGGGCGATTTCGGGAGAGCGTCTGGGACCCGCACATCCATGTCCGTCTACACCGCACCCCCCGGCGGTGCGGCCGGGCGTCCTTCCGCTTCGGTTCGTTCGAGTCGCCATACGAAGTGCTGCGCGAGCAGGCTTTCCATGGCCCCCGGAACTTGGTAGCGGAACTTGTAGCTCCGGCCGCGACCGGCAAGCCGGCCGAGCTTGGTCGCCATGGACTGTTTGCCGAAGGAGGCTCTGCCGACCAGACGGAAGCCCGCTCGCTCGAGGCTCCGACGGAGGGTCTTCTTCGTGAAGAACCGGTAGTGGTAGCCCTCTTGTTTGGGCGGATGTCCGGTCAGGGCCCGCCATCGGTAGGTGAGGTGAGCGACATTCGGCGTCGTGAGGACGAGCCAGCCGCCAGGGCGGATTACGCGCGAGAGCTCCTGGAGAAGCTCTTCAGCGTGGATGATGTGCTCGATCACCTCAATCAGTGACGCCCCGTCCAACGAGAGATCTCGAAAGGGGAGTGGGCGGTTCAAATCCGCGACCAGCGCAGAGCGCCCATCCCGTCGCACCGCGAGGGCATTGTGAGAGCTGAAGTCGAGCCCGAAGCCTGCGGGACCAACCCCCTGCGCAAGCTCAAGAAACTCTCCCTGTCCACAGCCGAGATCCACCCACCGACCCAGCTCCGCAGGAGGTGGGGGGAGAAGGCGGGCGGCATAGGCGTACCAGACGCGATCAGCCGCCCGCGCGCGAACGCCCTGCTTCCCGGTCGCAGTGTGGATGGGCGTCGCAAGTGTGGTCATTGTCGTCCTTCTTGCGTTGCGGAGCCCGCGTACCTCGGCGTCCCCCGAGGCTTGCCGCGCACTCATCCCCTGCGACCAGCGGGACTCTCTCTCGAGCGCGAGGCAGTGTGGGCGTGCATGAAGGCGCTTCGCCAGAGGCCTTCGCTCTCCCAGGAATATTCCCGAAACGAACTCGGGTTGCCCAGCGGCGGCGACCCGAGTCCCTGGATCCACTTGAAAGCACCGGGGACGTGCCTTTTGACCGCAGACTCCACGCAGCGGGGCCAGCGATCCCCGCCGGCGCGGTGTGCGAGTCGCGTTCCTGCTCGGCGGTTCGCGGTGGGGGCCGGGAGGGTCGCTAGCCCGAGAGCCTGCTCGCGCTCACGCCCTCTCCGAGGTTTTCGCGACTGGTTTGCTCTCTCGCCTCCGACGGGGCCTTGGGGGTAGCGCCCGTGCGC
>DAIOWK010000186.1:0-7118 GCA_036758525.1 Myxococcota bacterium | reverse complement strand
TGAACCTGGTTGCTGCCGGCGAGGTGGGCGGAATCCTCGACACGATTTTGAATCGTCTGTCCATCTACCTGGAGAAGGCCGACGCCTTGAAGCGCAAGGTCAAGGGCGCCATGGTCTATCCCATTACGATCCTCGTGGTGGCCTTCGGTGTCATGACGCTCCTGCTCGTGAAGGTGATCCCGGTGTTCGAGAAAATGTTCAAGGACTTCGGAGGCGCGCTTCCGGGCCCGACGCAGGCGGTCCTGAACCTATCGCACTTCATGCAGGACTGGATCATCTATATTTTGCTCGCGATCACAGCGGTGGTCGTCGCGTTTCTCCAAGCCCGTAAGCGCGTTCCGAGCTTCCGATATCGTACAGACGCCATCTTCTTGAAGATTCCGGTATTCGGACCGCTCCTCAAGAAGGTCGCGGTTGCTCGCTTTAGCCGCACGCTTGGCACCATGATCTCGAGCGGCGTTCCCATCCTGGATGCACTCGATATCTGCGCGCGCACCGCGGGCAACAAGGTGATCGAAGCGGCGTTGCAGAAGACCAAGGCGGCGATCTCTGAGGGAAAGACGATCGCTGAGCCGCTGAGTCAAGCGCGCGTCTTTCCCGGCATGGTGGTGCAGATGGTGGCCGTCGGTGAGCAAACGGGTGCCATGGACGGAATGCTAAGCAAGATCGCCGACTTCTACGATGACGAGGTCGATGCCGGTGTGGCTGCACTCACCGCCATGATGGAGCCCGCGATGATGGTCTTTCTTGGCGGCTCGATCGGTTCGATCTTGATTGCCATGTACCTTCCGATCTTCAAGATCGCCGAAGCGGTGAAGTAGGCGTTCGCCCGCGGAGGCGAGGCGATGAGCCTGGACGTCCGCACGGAGCAGCGGCTGCGGCGAATCGAGCGGCTCATGACCGCGCGCCTCGTGCTGCTGCTCGCGATCTTGGGCGCGGCGCTCGCCCTCGCGCGAGTGGATCGCAGCTTCTCGGACGGCGCAGAAGTCGGCCTCTACGGGACGATCGTTTTCTCCTTCCTCTCGAGCGTCGTCTTTGCAGCGACGTTTCCACGCTTCGGGCAAGCCAGCCGTTTCGGGGCGGCGCTTATTGCGACCGATCTCATCACCATCTCTGCGTTGGTGCACTTCACCGGCGGAAGCGAGAGCGTCTTCGCACCGCTCTTCGTGCTCGTCGTGGTCTGCGCCGCAGTGCTGTTTGGCCGCGCGGGCGGGTACCTAGCGGCAGCCCTTGCGGCGACGAGCTTCGGTGCGGTGCTTGTGGCGGAGCGTATCGGGGTCCTCCGCATCTATGGTGGAGTGCCGCCGGTCTTGCCCGTAGAGGTTGCACACTGGGCGGTACAGGCGGGTGCACAGGTCGTTGTCGGGCTCCTCGCGAGTGGACTGTCTCGGGAGCTCGACCGTACCGGAGAGGATCTCGAGCGGAGCCGGAGCGACCTGCGTCGTCTGCGCAGTCTCCACGAGCGAACGGTGGGGAGCCTTCTGTCGGGTCTGCTCACCACGGACACGACAGGCATCATCACCTCATTCAACCCCGAGGCCGAACACATCACCGCGATCTCCGAAGAGCTCGCAGTCGGGCGGGCGATCGAGGACGTGCTCCCTGGCGCGCGGGAGCGCGTAATGCGGCCCGCCGAAGTGGGCCGCACGGGCCGGACGCGTGCACAGATCCTCTACAAGAATCGCCTCGGCGCGACACTCCATCTTGGGCTCTCGGGGTCGATTTTGCGCGAAGCGGACGGCTCCGCGGTGGGGCACGTCGTGATTTTTCAGGACGTGACCCAGGTCGTGGAGATGGAAGGGGAACTGCGACGCTCCGAGCGACAGGCCGCGATCGGGCGACTTTCCGCCGCAATTGCGCACGAGATCCGCAACCCGTTGGCCGCAATCTCGGGATCGATTCAGATGCTGCGAAGCGCCAGCCAGGCAGCGGGCGATGACGACAGCCGGCGACTTATGGAGATCGTCCTGCGCGAAACAGAGCGCCTGGACGGACTCATCACGGACTTCTTGCAATACGCGCGGCCTGCGCCTCCGAAGCTCGGGAGCGTGTCTCTGGCCCCCCTCGTGCAAGATCTGGTCCAGATGTTCGAGAAGTCTCGCTCGCGAGAGAATCCGATCGAAGTGCGCGTGGAGGTGAAGGAAGGCCTCGCAGTGACGGGCGACGCGTCCCAGCTCCGCCAGCTCCTTTGGAACCTTTACCTCAACGCAGCCCAGGCGATGCCCGCGGGTGGTCGCCTTCTCATCGCCGCAAGCCCTGCGCCCCCGTTGCCTCAAGGCGGTGCGCCCGCGGGCCGAAATGCAGCCGAGGGGGAGGGGACGCACTTTCTGGAGCTCGTGGTGGCCGACACCGGCGTAGGGATTGCGCCGGAGGTGATCGACCGCATCTTCGATCCCTTTTTCACCACCCGAAGAGAGGGATCGGGCCTCGGTCTTGCCACCGTTCACCGGATCGTCGAGAGCCACGGCGGATCGCTGCGCGTCGAAAGTACCGTGGGTGCAGGCACGACGTTTCGCATCCGACTCCCCCAAGCCGAGGAGCCAGAGTGAGCACGAAGGCCCGGATCCTCGTCGTCGATGACGAGCGCAGCATGCAGGAGTTCCTCGAGATCCTGCTGCGCCGGGAGGGCTACGACGTGACGTGCGTGGGGGATGTTGACGGCGCTCTCCTCGCGCTCGAGTCCGACGACTTCGACGTCGTGATCTCCGATCTGCAGATGCCGGGCAAGACAGGTCTTGATCTCTTGCACGCGTTGCGCGAAGCCTCGCCCGAGACCGTAGCCCTCGTGATGACGGCATTTGCGAGCACAGAAACCGCGATCGCCGCCATGAAGGAAGGCGCCTACGACTACCTGACGAAGCCCTTCCAGGTCGATGAAATTCGCCTCGTGCTGGAAAAGGCACTCGAGAAGAAGCTTCTCGCGCGTGAGAATCGGCGCCTGCGGAGCGAGCTCCGGAGCCAGATCCGTCAACGCGCCTTGATCGGCAGTGGCTCTGCGATGCAACGCGTCTATGAGCTCATCGGCCAGGTCGCAGAGACAAAGGCCAATGTGCTGATCTCCGGCGAGAGCGGGACGGGTAAGGAACTCGTTGCCCGCGCGATCCACGCGGCCAGCGACCGCCGCGATCGCCCGTTTGTAGCGCTCAACTGTGGGGCAATTCCCGAGAACCTGCTCGAGTCCGAGCTCTTCGGCCACGTGAAGGGCGCATTCACAGGCGCAGTCCAGAACAAAGAAGGTTTGTTCGAGACAGCAGACACCGGGACGCTGTTTCTCGATGAAGTCGGCGAGCTCCCTGCGTCGCTACAGGTCAAACTCCTGCGTGCGATACAGGAGAAGGCGATTCGCCGCGTGGGCGGGACCAACGATCGCCGGATCGATGTGCGGATTCTTGCCGCGACGAACCGCAGGCTCGAGGACGAGGTGGCCGCGGGGCGCTTTCGTGAAGACCTGTACTATCGGTTGAATGTGATCCAGATTGCCTTGCCGCCACTGCGAGAGCGACCGGAAGACGTACCTCTCTTGGTGAAGCATTTCGTCGAGAAGTACGCGCGCGAGCTCGGGAAGGAGATCGGTGGCCCGAGCGAGGAAGCGATGCGCAGGCTCCTCGATCACTCCTACCCGGGAAACGTTCGCGAGCTTGAAAACGTGATTGAACGTGCGGTTGCGCTCTCCCGGGGAGGGACCATCGAGGTCGAGGCGCTGCCGCCGAGTTTGCTGCGGCCTGGGATGGATGGCGGGGCTCGCAGCTCGGTCCTTCCCGCCGAAGGGGCGAGCCTCGAGAACCTGGTGAATGACTACGAGCGTGGGTTGCTGCTCGAAGCACTCGAGCGAGCGGGCGGTGTAAAGAAGCGGGCGGCGAAGCTGCTCGGCGTGTCGTTCCGGTCCTTCCGCTATCGCCTCCAGAAACTGGGGCTCGACGAACCGTCCGCCGTCGAGGAGTAGATGACGGGGGCGCGGGGGCGGCGCAGGCCGGGCCTATTCGCAGAGCTGCTCGCGAGCTTGTCCCTCATCATGTTCGGCGCCACGGTCGTGCTCGCGCTCGTTCTGGTGAAGGAACAAGAAGCGCGCCTGCGGGAGATCCTAGGTCGCGCCCTCAGCGCAGAAGCTCGCGACCCCCTTCGCAGCACGACTCCTCTCGTACCCGGAACACAGTGGTGGACCGTCGGGTCGGATGGGGTTGCGATTCGGCGTACCGCCGGCGCCGCTGAAATCGACGAGAAAACGCGCGCCCTTGCCGACGAAGCCCGCTCCTCTGACTCCGTCCTGGTCAGTGTCGGGCCCCCCTGGGAGCCGTTGCGGTTTGCGCTGCCCATCGATGTCGAAGGCCACGTGGTGGCCGCGAGGCTCCCGGCGGGAGCATCGCTTCAACGCGGACTTGCTCCGAGTGCGGTGGCGCTCGCGGTGCTGATGGGAGACCTCGTGGTCTTTCTGGTGTGTGGCGCGACGCTCCTGCGCGGACGCGTCGTTTTGCCGCTTCGCCGGCTCGCGACGGCGGCACGCGCCATTGCGGACGGGGCGCGCGGAGCCCGGGTACCGGTGGAGGGCGCGCGCGAGGCCGCGGAGCTCGCGGATGCCTTCAACGAAATGACGAGTGCGCTGGAAGGACGCGAGGAAGCCCTGACCAAGGCAGTCGCAGACCTGCGGGAAGCGAACCGGAGCTTGCGTGTGGCAGAGGCTGGACTCGCGCGTGCAGAGCGGCTCGCAGCAGTGGGACGCCTCGCCGCGGGCGTCGCACATGAAGTGGGAAATCCAATGGGGGCGCTCCTCAGCTTCCTGGACCTCGCGGGCCGCGATCCTGGCCTTTCCGAGGCTGCGCAGAGCCATCTCGAACGGGCTCGGCAGCAGGTCGAACGGGTCCGCACGATCTTGCGTCAACTGCTCGACTTCTCCCGCCCGCCGCGCGCACAGCTTGCGCCAACAGACCTTGGGGCGACGGCGGAGGAGGTTCTGGCGCTCGTTCGGGCGCAGCGACGCTACGACGGTGTGAGCTTCTGCCTCGAGCGCGAAGGCGAGCGGCCCCTGGCGCTCGCGGATGCCTCCGCAGTGGCGCAGATCCTGCTGAACCTCGTCCTGAACGCAGGCGATGCGGTCCGCGGATCCATCGAAGAACTGGGCACTGGCCGGCGCTCAGGCAGCGTCACGGTCCGGGTGCGTGGGGGAGCGCTCTCTCGTCGAGCGACGGACATCCCGGGAGCGGTGCCTTCACGGAGCCACCAGGACGCGGTCGAATGCCTGGTGTGCGACGACGGACCTGGCATCGCGCCTGAAGACTGTGAACGCATCTTCGACCCCTTCTTCACCACCAAGCCGCCCGGGGAGGGGACGGGTCTCGGGCTCGCAAATGCTCTCCGGCTGGCGGAAGAGCAGGGCGGTGTCCTCGCGCTCGAGGAGCCGCCGAGCGGGTGCGGAGCGTGCTTCGTACTCCGTCTGCCGGCCGCTGAGCCGTCCGGAAACCCCGCAGATCACTTCACAGTGCGCAAGGAAATGCGGTCCTAAAGCTGCGCGGCGCCCTGGGCGGATTCTCCTCATTCTCAAGGAATCCGCCGACTTATCCGAAAAGCTTCCCGTGGCATGGCGCTTGCTGAATGACCAGGCGCGGGAGGCCTTGATGGTGTCACGAGCAAACAGCCGCAGCGCCGGATTCACGCTCATCGAGATCGCCATCGTCATCACCGTCATCGCGATCATGGCTGCGCTTGCCGTCCCCGCAATGGAGGAGTGGATGGCCAACGCGAGGCTCAAGGAAGCGGCACGCCAGGTCGCCGACGCGTTCACGCTCGCGCGGGAAAATGCGATTCGAACCGGCGACGACCAGATCGTGTTCTTCCAGACCGACATGCTGGGGGCAGCGCTCTTGGGTGGGAACGGCCTTCCTGTTCCGATTCTCACGCTGGACGACGGCCGGCCCGGAACCCCGGGGCAGAAATGCCGGATCGTCGCTGGGAAGGGACAGACGCCGGTAAACGCCCAGCCCGGAGTCAACTGGGGGTTCACCCCTTTTCCCGGAATCGTCCGCGCGCCCAACGACACCGGCGCAGGAGCAATCCCCGCTTCGGGCTCGACCTTCGTCGATCCCACGGGCGCCGCGACCACCTGGGTCATGTTCGGTCCGAACGGCATTCCCGTGGGCGTTACCGCCGCGTGTGTCGCTGGGAGCACCGGGAGCGGGGGCGGAACGATCTACCTCACCAACCAGTTCCGCGACTATGCGGTGAGCCTGTCACCCCTTGGCGGCGTCTACGTCAGCACGTGGAACCAGACGGCCGTACCGCCGGCCTGGAGGCAATAGGGATGCCTCAATCCGCCACTCGTGTCCGCAGGAAGCGTATCGCCCGGGGCTTTACGCTGATCGAAGTCATGATCTCTGCCACGATCCTGGCGGTGGGACTCCTCGCCCTCGCCGGAATGCAGGTGAGCGCGATCCGCGGTGGAAAACAAGGTCGCCACACGACCGAGGCGGCGGCGGCGGCGCGCAGCCTGCTGGAGCAGTTCGACCGCATGCCTTGGACGTCGCTCAATGCAACGGGTGGCTGGGTGCAGGTGGGCGATCCAGACGCGGGCCCTGCTCCCACCCCGGTCAGCAATCCCGGGAATACCATCCAGTCCACGGCCGGGGTAGTCGTCGAAGAACCCTACAACCTCCAGTGGCGCATCACGGACCTCGTGGTGGGCCAGACCAAGAGCATCGACGTCCAAGTCACCTGGACCGACAACACCAACGGCCAGCTCAAGACGCTCGTGCTCTCAACCATGAAATACAACGGACCGGTCGAGTAGATACACCATGCGCAACCACCAGGGATTCACCATCACCGAGCTCATGGTCTCCATTGCACTGATGGCGGTCGTGATCGTATGGCTTATGGGATTCTTTGTCGTGCAAAACCGCAGCTACGTCGTGACAGACGAAGTCGCCGAGGCACAACAGAACTCGCGAACCATCCTCGATCTCATCGAGCGTGAGATCCGTGCTGCAGGAATGCTGGTCCCGGAAAACGGTGCCGCCTGCGGAGTCGACAACACAAACGCCCCGGATGTTCTCTACGTGGGCGATGCCGACGCGATCGATCCGACGAACCAGAACGTGGCGACTTTGGGAGCGAAGGTCATCGCGGGC
>DAIOWK010000185.1:0-7135 GCA_036758525.1 Myxococcota bacterium | reverse complement strand
GGCGCGCGCTTTCGAGGTCATGGCCGATCGGCTTCTCCACGATGATGCGCGAGAAGGGCGACGAGGCGGCAGGCCGCACGAGGCCCGCAGTCTGGAGCTGGTCGACGCACACACCCATCACACTTGGCGGAATCGAGAGGTAGAAGATGCGATTCCCGGGAACGCCGCAACCCGGCTCGATCTCATCGAGGCGCTTTGCGAGCGCGGCGTAGGCCGCCGGATCGGCAAAGCCGCCGCGCACGAAGAAAAGATTGCGGGCAAAGTGCTCGAAGGCATCGGGATCGAGAGAGCGCCTCGAGTACTTCTCGATGCTCTCGCGGGCGAGCGCGCGGAAGCGCTCGTCGTCGAGCTCTGTGCGCGCGAAGCCGATCACCGCGAAGTTCGCGGGCAATACGCCGTCGCGCATCAGATTGTAGAGACCAGGCAAAAGCTTGCGTCGCGATAGGTCGCCTGCACCACCGAAGATGACGAGGGTGCAGGGCTCAGGCAGCAGGGTTTTCGAGAGACCTACCATGAGCGGATTGTGGGACGCGGTCTGCATCTCCTCTCCTCCCGAACCAGAAGAACCGCTGGGGAAGGCTAGGTCGCCGGGCGCTTTCGCACCTCAACCTGTCCCGCGTTCTCTACGATCACGACGTCGGCCATGCCGAGGAAGAGGCCGCTCCCGACGAGGCCGGGGATCGCCCGAAGCTCGTTCTCGAAGCGCGCTGCATCCTCGAGGGGACGGATGCCACAGTCGAGGATGTGGTTGCCGTTGTCGGTGACGTAAGGGGCTCCGCCGTCCATGCGCAGCCGGGGTTCGCAGCCAAGCCCGCGCAGTCGCTGCGTCGCGAGGGTAAGGCCGAACGGCACGACCTCCACAGGCAGACTGCCGCGGGCTCCGAGCCTAGGCACGAGCTTCTCCGGCCCCACCAGGATGACCAGCTTCTGAGCGCTTGCCGCAACAATCTTCTCGCGCACGAGCGCCCCGCCATAGCCTTTGATGAGGTCGAGCTGGGGATCCACCTCATCCGCACCGTCGAGGCACACGTCGAGGGTGCCGGCCTCCGCGAGGGGGACCAGGGGGATCCCGAGCTTTTTTGCGAGGACCGCCGTGCGTTCCGAAGTCGGCACGGCGCGGATGCGCAGCCCCGCCTTCACCCGCAAACCCAGGAGCTCGATGAAGGCGCTCGCCGCCCGGCCCGTACCCAGGCCCACGGTTTGACCGTCTTCGACGAACCCAAGCGCCCGATCTCCAGCCGTCATTCTCGCTCCCTGTCCGTGCGCAGACCTCAGCGAGAATACACGCGCTGCGGGACGGCGCTGCGCGCCGAGCCCGGCCTCTGTTCGGGGATGGTTGTCACCGCGCGGCCAATCGGGTAGGCCTGTGCGGCGGAAGCGCCGGGCTCTGCCCCGTCCCGGGGAGCCGGTCGGAGTGAGAGACCGATGGCAGTCCTGCTTCACGCGTTCGACATCTTCCGGCATCTCGACCAGCATCTGAATGACTGGGCGGGTGTGCTGGGTCCCTTGCTCTACCTCGTGCTCTTCGCGGTGGTGTTCTGCGAGACGGGCCTGGTGGTCACGCCGTTCTTGCCCGGGGACTCACTCCTTTTCGCCGTGGGCGCCCTTTGCTCCATCGAAGGCTCCCCCGTCTCGCTGCCCCTCATGGGAGGCGTGCTCTTCGTGGCGGCGGTCTTGGGCGATGCCTGTAACTACGCGATCGGGCACTACCTAGGGCCCATGGTCTTCACGAGCGAACGCTCACGCTGGCTGAACCGTCGGCACCTTATCCGCACCCAGGAGTTCTACGCGCGTCACGGTGGCAAGACCATCTTTCTCGCCCGCTTCGTTCCGATCATCCGCACGTTCGCCCCCTTCGTCGCAGGCATCGGCCGCATGCCCTATCGGCAATTCGGGCTCTGGAACGTGTCGGGCGCGGCGGTATGGGTCTCGGGCCTAGTGCTCGCCGGCTATCAGTTCGGCCAAATCCCGATCGTGAAGCGCAACTTCGAAACCGTGATCCTGGCCATCGTTGCGATCTCGCTCTTGCCGCTCTTCGTCGAATACATCCGGGCCAGGCGAGCTGCAGGCGTCGCCGGCACGCCCTAGGCGCGCAACTCGCAGTCCTCAACTCAACTCTCGGCCCGGCCGATCTACGAATCGGCCATGAGTGCGCCCGTGCGATCCCACACGACCGCGATCGACGACGGGCTCCCTCCGGAGATCTCGGCCCCGGGCCAGGCTCCGGCACTGATTCGTCTGCTGCTCGTCGAGGACGATCCGGGCGACTCCCTCCGCATCCGACACCTGCTCGAGGGCTGCGAAGAGGCCTCGTTCGTGATCGAACAGGCCAGCGAGGTGGAGCAGGCCCTCGGCATGCTCCAGAAGGGACGCTACCAGGTCGTGCTACTCGACCTGAGCCTGCCCGAAGGCAGCGGGCTCGACGTCCTGGCGCGCGCGCAGGTGGCGGCTGAGAGTGTGCCGATCATCGCCATGTCCTCGCACGAGGACGACGAGCAGGCCCTGAGCGCGTTGCGCCTAGGCGCCCAGGACTGCCTTCCCAAGGGCCGCGTGGAGCAGCGACGCCTCGTGCGCGCGCTGCGGCATGCGGTCGAGCGCCACCGGCTCCTCGCGCAGCTTCAGTTCGCGCGTCACCGCGAACACTACGTCGCGACACATGACATGCTGACGGGGCTGCCCAATCGCATCCATTTTCAGGAACAACTCCGGCGCATGCTTGCCTACGCAGACCGCGTGGGACGCCAGGTCGCCATCCTGTTTCTCGATCTCGATCGCTTCAAAACCATCAATGACAGCCTCGGGCATCCGGCGGGCGACGAGCTCTTGCGCCGCGTCGCAGAGCGGCTGTGCCCACTCGTCCGCCGCAGCGATCTCATGGCACGCCTTGGCGGGGACGAGTTCGTGATCGCGCTGCAGGGCATCGACCGAGACCAGGCGCCGGCCCGCGTGGCGCAGCAGATCCTGGAACGCCTCGCGGAGCCCTTCATGCTTGCAAGCGGCGAGCACTGGATCACCGGCAGCATCGGCATTGCGGCAAGCCCGCGCGACGGCACGGACGTCGAGGCCCTCGTGCGCAATGCGGACACGGCGATGTACCGGGCCAAGGCCGCTTCGCGAAACGCCTATCGCTTCTACGACGAGTCGATGAACGCCGAGGTGGCGCGGCGCCTCCAGATCGAACGCGAGCTGCGCCGGGCCCTCGTGTCAGGGGGCCTCGCCCTCGCCTACCAGCCGCGTGTGGAACTTCGGAGCGGCCGGATCGTCGGCGCGGAGGCCCTCTTACGCCTGCCGACGGGCGAGCTCGCGGGGGTGGATCTCGCGGAGCTGATCCCGCTCGCGGAAGAGACGGGCCTCATCACAGCGATCGGCGAGTGGGTGATCCCGACGGCTTGCGCACAGGCCAACGCGTGGCAGCGGGCAGGCGGCGCCCCGATCGTTCTGTCGATCAACGTCTCGGCACAAGAGCTCAAGCAGGAGTCGCTCCGCCAAGCCCTGGTCGGCGCGCTCTGGGAGACGGGGCTAAGCCCGGGCCTCGTGGAGATCGAGATCACCGAGAGCGCCCTCATGCGGGATGAGAAGACCTCTCTTGCCGTCCTCCAAGAGCTAAAGCGCGTCGGTTTGCGCGTCTCCCTCGACGATTTTGGAACCGGCTTTTCGTCGCTCTCGCTTTTGAAGCGGATCCCGGTGGATACGCTCAAGATCGACCGCTCCTTCGTGCGCGATGTGGCGACCGATCCCGACGACGCCGCAATCGTCGCGGCGATCCTGGCGATGGCCGAGCAGCTTGGGCTCACCGTCGTAGCCGAGGGCGTCGAGACGGAGCCGCAGCGCGAGTTTCTCCGGACGCGGGGCTGCCAGCAGATGCAGGGTTACCTCTTCAGTCGCCCGGTCTCCCCAGAGGAGTTTCTAAAGCGGCTTTTGAGGCAGGAGGGCTGACCGCCGCGCGCGCACAGGGCGGCGCTAGAAGAGTTCGGGGCCGCCCTCGGCGGCGGCGCGAAACGCCTCCATTACCTCGGCCGGGGCCTGCACGAGTTCGATCAGGACGCCCTCGCCACCGAGTGGCGCCTGCATGTCGCCTTTCGGATGGATAAAACACACGTCGTGCCCGGCGGCTCCTTTGCGGATCCCCCCAGGTGTAAAGCGCACGCCCTGGGTCGTGAGCCAGTCGAAGGCGGCGCGCAGGTTGTCGACCCAGAAGCCCACGTGATTTAGCGCTGGGTCATGCACTTTGGGCTTTTGCGCCGCGTCGATGGGTTGCATCAAGTCGACCTCGACCCGGAGCGGACCCGAGCCCGCGACAGCGATCTCCTCGTCCACGTTCTCGGCTTCGCTGCGAAAGGTCCCGACGGGGACAAGGCCGAGCGTATCCACCCAGAGTCTTCGCAGGGCGGCCCGGTCGCGAGCACCCACTGCGATTTGCTGAATTCCGAGGATCCGGAAGGGTCGGTCGGACACGGCGCGCTCCTTCGTGGGCAGGGTGGGCCCGGCAAAGTTAACCTCCCGGCCAGATGACTGCCCCGGCTCGCAGCTCCGCCCCCAAGGCGACGGTGTACTTCCGATCGCTCGGTTGCCCCAAGAACCGCATCGACTCCGAGGTCATGCTGGGGAGCCTGGCCCTCGGCGGCTATGCCGTCGCGGAGGACATCCAGGATGCCGACGTTGTGGTCGTGAATACCTGTTCCTTCATCCAGAGCGCTCGGGAGGAGTCCATCCAAGCCATCCTCGACGTGGCCGAGCTTCGGGATTCAAAGCGCTTGCGGGCGCTCCTCGTCACGGGCTGCTTGCCCCAGCGCTACGGCTCCGACCTCGCAAGGGAGCTGCCCGAGGTCGATGCCTTTATCGGCACAGGACACTTTCACAGGATCCCGCAGATCCTCGACGAGACTCTCGCGGGCCACACGCGGGGTGTCTACGTCGACGCGGGTGAGACCCATCTCTACGACGAACACGATCCGCGTCTGGTGATCGGTCCTGGACACAGCGCCTACGTGAAGATCTCCGAGGGCTGCGATCGCGTGTGCGCGTTTTGTGCGATCCCCGGCATCCGCGGCCGCTTCCAGAGCCGGCGCCTCGAGTCAGTGGTGGCGGAGGCCTTGCAGCTTGCGGCCGCGGGCGCGAAGGAGCTGAATCTCGTCGCGCAGGACGCGACCGCCTACGGGAAGGACCTGCCCGGGCGGCCTCGGCTCTCCGATCTCCTGCGCGCCCTTGACGAGGTGGACGGCATTGCCTGGATCCGCCAGTTGTACGTGTATCCGACGGCAGTGACCGACGATTTCATCGCTCTGCTCGCCAGTGCTCGGCGCGTCCTCCCTTACGTCGATGTACCCCTCCAGCATGCGAGCGACCGCGTGCTGCGCGCGATGAAGCGGGGAACGACGCAAGCGCGCCAGCGAGCCCTCGTAGAGCGCCTACGCGAGCGTGTTCCCGGCGTAACGCTGCGTACCACCTTCATCGTCGGCTTCCCGGGGGAGACCGATG
Organism: Myxococcota bacterium; assembly: GCA_036758525.1. Lineage (GTDB taxonomy): Bacteria > Myxococcota_A > UBA9160 > UBA9160 > UBA9160 > UBA9160. The sequence continues at coordinate 1,657 of DAIOWK010000185.1, read as the reverse complement.
GCGACTTCGCGTGCCTTTGCGACTTCGTCTGCGAGATGCGGTTCGACCACGTGGGCGTCTTTCGATACTCCGACGAGGAAGGCACCGCCGCTTACGCCTACGGCGAAAAGGTCCCCCGCGCGGTCGCCCGAAGGCGGCACCGAGAACTCATGGCACTCCAGAGTGAGATCATGGCCGAGAAGCTTGCCGCGCAAATCGGTATAGAGGCCGACGTCCTCGTGGATCGCGTAGGCCCTGCAAGCGCGGCGCAGAAGAGTGTGGGAGCGCCCGGCGTGGCTCACGGTCGCCTTGCGAGCCAGGCACCGGAAATCGATGGGAGTGTCGTCTTGAAGCTGGCGGGTGCGGCGGTCGCCCCGGGCGAGTTTGTGCGCGCACACATCACCGGTGTTCGCGGCTGCGATCTCGAGGCGGAGGCGCTCGCTCCCGCCTAAGGCTCGGCCCGGGCGTCAGCGCTCGGGCTGGTGGCAGACCGCCTCCACGTTGTGGCCATCCGGGTCAAGTACGAAGGCACCGTAGTAGTGCGCGTGATACTGCGGACGCAGTCCAGGGGCGCCGTTGTCTCGGCCCCCGGCTGCGATCGCGGCGGCGTGGAAGCGGTCCACGGTCGCGCGGTCGGGTGCCGTAAAGGCGACGTGAGTCCCCGTTTTGGGAGGGGCGCCCAGGCCCAGCCAGAAAGTGGGCCTCTCACGATCAGCGAAGCCAACGAAGCGTCCGGCGTGCTCTGCCCGCATGGCGTAGCCAAGGGGAGCAAGCGCCTGCAGATAGAACCGTTGGCTGCGTGCCACGTCGCTCACCGTGAGTCCGAGATGATCAAACATGGACATGGCCTGCAAGGGTGAGGGGACACCACGTCATGCGATTGGGCGATACCCCCAGCCAAGGAGGTAACGCTCGCTCGTTCCCTTGCGGCTCGCCTCTGGCCGCAAGGTCTTCACCTTCTCGAACATGGGGCGCAGGCATCGAACCGCGGCGTCGGCCTCGGGACCGTCCATGAGTTTCAGGAGCAGGTTGCCCCGGGGCTTTAAGAGTTTGGGAACAAGTTCGCCTACTGCGTTGAGAAGGGTCTCTTCGTTTGCGCGATCGGTCGCACGAACGCCTGTCAACTTTGGGGCCGCATCGCAGAGGAGCGCATCCGCGAGACCGCCCAGCGCCTCGAGGACTGCTTCTGCGACGCCGGGTTGCATGAGATCCCGTTGAAGTGCGACCACGTTCGCAAGTGCAAGCGGCGGCTCGATCGCGGCCAAGTCCACACCGACCACCCGCCCGCTCGGACCGACGAGGGCGGAGGCAACTTGGAGCCATCCCCCGGGCCAGCAGCCGAGGTCGGCCACGCGGGTGCCGCGCCGTACCAGTTTGTAGGCGCGCTGCAGTTCGACCAGCTTGTACGCGGCGCGGGAGCGATAGCCCTCTCGCTTGGCACGCTCGTAGAAGCTGTCCTTGCGCTCGTAGCCCGTGGCGGGGGAGGCAGGCTAGTGCCCGGCGACGGCCGGCCGGACTCGGACGACCGCGTTCGGGTGGCCGGGCACGGAGCCGCGGAGGAAGAGCAGGTTGCGTTCGGCGTCGACCTTCGCCACCAGCAAGTTGCGCGTCGTGGTCCGCGCATTGCCGTGACGGCCCGGCATGCCAAGGCCCTTAATCACTTTCCCAGGATCGCTGT
>DAIOWK010000184.1:0-7145 GCA_036758525.1 Myxococcota bacterium | reverse complement strand
AGACCTGCCGACCGCATCCTTCGCCGGCCAGCAGGAGACCTATCTGAACGTGCACGGTCGGACCAATCTCCTACACGCGATCCTGGACTGCATGGCATCGCTCTTTACCGATCGTGCGATCGTCTACCGATTTGAGCGCGGCTTCGCACACCAAGATGTGGCGCTTTCTGTGGGTGTCCAGAAGATGGTCCGAAGCGATCTCGCCTCGGCGGGCGTGATCTTCACCCTCGACACGGAAACAGGCTTCCGCGATGTCGTGATGGTCACCGGGGCGTTTGGTCTCGGGGAAACCGTCGTGCAAGGCAGCGTGAACCCGGACGAGTTCTGGGTGCACAAACCAACGCTTCGCAAAGGCTTCCGGCCGATCGTACGGCGCGAGCGGGGAGAGAAGGCGCTTAAGCTCGTGTATGACCCGCACAGTGCCGCCAAGCCGGTGAAACTCCGGCCCGTGCGCGTGCAGGACAGAGAGCGCTTCGTGCTCGACGACGACGAGGTGCTTCAGCTCGCGCGCTGGGCGCTCGCCATCGAGGACCACTATTCCTCACGCGCCGGCCATCCCACTCCGATGGACATCGAGTGGGCAAAGGACGGAAAGACCGGCGTTCTCTATGTCGTGCAGGCGCGGCCCGAGACTGTCCATTCCCAGCGCAAGAGCGTGTCCATCGACGTCTACAAGCTGCGCGGACCGAAGGGCCGGATTCTGGCCCGTGGCAAGAGCGTGGGAGGCAAGGTGGCAACCGGTCGTCTCCGGGTCTTGCACCACCTTTCCGAGCAGGCCGCCTTCCAGGCGGGCGAGATCCTGGTCACGGCGGAGACCGGACCCGACTGGGAACCCGTGCTGCACCACGCCGCGGCCGTGGTGACGGACCGCGGCGGCCGAACCTGCCACGCTGCGATCGTCTCGCGGGAGCTCGGCATTCCCTGCGTCGTCGGCACCGAGCAGGGAACGCAGGTGCTCGAGACTGGGCAGGAGGTGACGGTCTCGTGCGCGGAAGGTGATATCGGCAACGTGTACGAGGGCCGCGTCGAGTTCGAGTGCGAGTCGATCGATCCTGCGACGCTGCCGACTCCTCGGGTGCCGCTCATGCTGAACGTCGGCAACCCCGAGCGAGCGTTTCTGCTGGCGCAGCTCCCGACGACGGGTGTGGGTCTTGCCCGGATGGAGCTTGTGGTCCTGAACTGGATCGGCATTCACCCCATGGCGCTCGTGCATCCCGAACGCGTGATCGAGCGAGAAATCCGCCAAAAGATCGAACAGCGCATTCGAGGCTACTCAACGGGCCCGGAGTTCTTTGTCTCCCGGCTGGCCACGGGCATCGCTCAGATTGCAGCAGCGTTCTATCCAAGGCCGGTGATTCTGCGCTTCTCGGATTTTAAGACCAATGAGTACGCCGGGCTCCTGGGCGGCGCGGTGTTCGAGCCCGTCGAATCGAACCCCATGATCGGATTCCGCGGCGCGTCGCGCTACTACTCCGAGCGTTACCGCGAGGGATTCGCCCTCGAGTGCGCGGCGGTGCGTCGCGTCCGCGAGGAGATGGGGCTTGAGAACCTGACGTTGATGGTCCCCTTCTGCCGCACCCTCGAAGAAGGCCGTCGGGTGCTGGTCGAGCTCGAGAAAAATGGTCTCGTGCGGGGTGAGCGCGGGCTTAGCGTGTACGTGATGTGCGAGATTCCGAGCAACGTGCTGCTGGCGGACGAGTTCAGCGATCTCTTCGATGGCTTTTCGATCGGGTCGAACGACCTGACCCAACTGACGCTCGGCACGGACCGCGACTCCGAGCTCTTGTCGCATCTGTTTGACGAGCGGGACCCTGCGGTGAAGAAGCTGATCTGCATGGTGGTCGAGGCGGCGCACCGCAAGGGCAGGAAGGTGGGAATTTGTGGCCAGGCACCGAGCGATCATGCGGACTTTGCGGAATTCCTGGCCGATATTGGCATTGACTCGATTTCGCTGAATCCCGACTCCATCGCACGGGTGGCACGCCGCCTCGCCCGAGGCTAGGGCGGTGGCACCGAACGCGTTTGCGCTCCTTGCGGCCTCCGTGGATGAGCCTCCGGGGAGGCTTTGGAAGCCCCTGCCGCTTCGGTCCCCGTCGCATCTCCTGGCACTCCATCGCCCTGGATTTCTCGGACGTCGCTCCTCATAATCGCCGCTTCGAGACTCGCTTCTTCAAGGAGCGCTGTGAGCAAAGACCGCGCACGGTCCGCTTCGCAGATCGGCGCAGCGTCCGGTGGGCGCAGCGCGTAGCGCCGAGATGACGCCGCGCAAGACGCTCGCCATGGTACAGACGGCGCCCCGCAAGCTTGAGCTGCGCGAGCTGCCGATTCCCGAGATCAGCGACGACACCGCTCTCCTGCGGGTCGAGGCGTGCGGCATCTGCGGCAGCGATTACGAGCAGTACGAGGGTGTTCTTCGTACGCCTTTTCCCGTCATCCCAGGCCACGAGCCTCTAGGCCGCATCGAGTGCATCGGCGACCGGGCCGCCAAACGCTGGAAGGTCGACGTAGGTGACCGGGTCGCCGTCGAAACCATGCTCTCGTGCCGTTTCTGCGATCCATGCCTGAGCGGCAGCTACCACCTGTGCCGCGCCCGGCGTATCTACTCCTACATTCCGCTCTCGGAACCGCCGGGACTGTGGGGCGCGTACGCGGAGTACATGTGGCTCGATGCGAACGCGATCCTCCACAAGGTGGACCGAGCACTTCCCCCCGCGCTGGCCGTGATGTTCAACCCCCTGGGCGCCGGCTTCCGCTGGGCCGTCGAAATTCCTCGGACGAAGCCCGGAGACACCGTCGTGATTCTCGGTCCCGGGCAGCGAGGGCTCGCGAGCCTGCTCGCCTGTCGCATTGCGGGAGCGAAGAAGATCATCTTGACCGGACTTACGGCGGATGCACGCAAGCTTGCCCTGGCACGGGAACTCGGCGCCGACCACACGATCGACGTTGAAACGGAAGACGCAAAACGACGCATCGCCGAGCTCACCGATGGGCGCGGAGCTGATGTGGTGGTCGAGGTCTCATCCTATTCCACCGAGCCGGTTGCCGCCGCGCTCGACTATGTGGCACCGGGGGGAACGGTCATCCTGGCCGGCGTGAAAGGCTTTAAAGCCGTACCGGGATTCGTCTCGGATAAAATCGTGCTGAAGGAGATCCGTGTTCAGGGCGCGATCGGGGTGACCTCCTCCGGTTATCGGAGCGCGATCGACCTGATCGAGTCTCGTCGATACCCGCTCGAACGCCTCCACACCCACGACTTCGCGTTGCGCGATGCAGAACTCGCGATCCGAACCCTCGCCCGCGAGGTCCCAGGCGAGGAGTCGATTCATTCCTGCCTTCTGCCGCAGCAAGGTTGAGCATGGAACTCCACCCCTTGAACCGCGCTTTCCGCTGGTGCATGCCGCCCGGGCCCTATCGCCGGATCACCGTCCAACAGGCCCGCGCGTACGATGAGCACGGATACTTTCTCCTGGAGAATGCGTTCGATGCGGCGACGGTCGACGCCATCCGAGCCGAGATCGATCCGTGGGAGCAGAAGACGACGGACTTTCTGCGAACCCGGGCCGGCGGGCGGCTGTTCATCGCCGATGCGGAGGCCATTACGTTCACGGTTCATCTGGTGGCGCGGTCAAGATACCTGCGCGACCTGTGTCGCGGGCCCCTGTTCCAAGACCTGGGCCATGATCTGATCGGTCCCGACGTGAGGCTGTATTGGGACCAGGCCGTGTACAAGAAGCCGGAGCCCGAACGCATTTTTCCCTGGCACCAGGACAATGGCTACAACTTCGTGCTGCCACAGCAGTACCTGACCTGCTGGATTGCCCTCACCGATGCGACCCTCGAGAACGGCTGCCCTTGGGTCGTGCCGGGCGTTCACCGCCATGGCACGCTCAACCACTGGCTCACGGATGCGGGTTGGCAGTGCCTGAGGGACCCAGACGGCGCGACGCCGATTCCGGCAAAAGCCGGCAGCATCGTCGTTTTTTCGTCGCTGACGCCTCATCGCACCGGGCCCAATCGCACCGCGGAGGTGCGCAAGGCGTATATCGTGCAGCTCGCGCCCGAGGGCGCAGTGGCGTTCTCCCGCGCTCCCGAAGGAGGAGAGCCTACAGGCACGCCGCAAACAGCGCCTGAGCGCCAGTTCCAAATCCTCCTGCACGGCGACGCCGCGGAGCACTAGCCGCTCCCATCCGGAAATCGTGGGGTCGCGCGGTTGTGGACGGGGGTCGCTTCGTGGGATTCCAGGTGAACGAGGAGGCCTCGGCCGAAAAATAGAGGACGAGGATCCATCTCCTCTCCCAATCGTGAAAGCTCCGAGAGGGCGCGGATCGACCGGGTGTTTCGCTCGGGCAGCGCCGCGTGGAAGGTGTCCGTCTGGCCACCTTCTCTCCCGTGAATGGCGAGGAGCTGCCGGGGAAGCACCACGACCGAGCGGATCTCCCCGAGCCCGAACTCTTGTCGGAGCGTCCCTCGGCTGGAGCGGTATCACGCTACGCGCAAAGCAGCGAAGGGCCGCGCTGGAGGGCAGTCCAGATCGCATGGGAGAAATCGCACGGACGTGCCCCGCTTCCCATCACCCGGCATGCGGTTGTGAGCGCGTCCGCCCGCCGGTAGCCTGCATGCACCGATCGCGTCGAAAGGGGATATCGGGTGGACGCCCTTACGCTCGTCATTGGCAACAAGAACTACTCCTCGTGGTCCCTTCGGCCCTGGCTCGCGCTGCGCATGGCAAATCTTCCGTTCGAGGAGATCCGCGTCCCGCTCAACACGCCGACCTCGCGCGAAGAGATCCTTCGACACTCGTCTGCCGGAAAAGTGCCGATCCTGAAGCACGGTGCCCTCACGGTGTGGGAGTCGCTCGCCATCTGTGAATACGTGGCGGAGATCGCGCCGGCTGCGCGTTTGTGGCCAGAAGACCGGGCAGCGCGTGCGCACGCGCGCTCGGTCAGTGCCGAAATGCACGCGGGTTTCTCAGCCCTAAGACACGCGCTGCCCATGAACGTGCGCGTGCGCGGCGCCCGCATTCCGCTCCCGCCCGAAGTGCAGGTCGACCTCGCCCGCATTGCCGCAATCTGGGAGAAGTGCCGGAGCCGTTATGGGGCCGGGGGCAGCATGCTGTATGGCCACTTTACGATCGCCGACGCGATGTTTGCTCCTGTGGTCACCCGCTTCATGACCTATGGCGTCACCCTCGAGGGACGTGCGAACGACTACCTGAATGCCGTGTGGGCGCTTCCGCCGCTGCAGGAGTGGATCAAGGCCGGCGCCAAAGAGACGGAGCGCATGCCCGAGACGGATGCCATCGCCGAATCCGCCTGACCCTCTACGGGTGGCACGAGGGGCTCCCCCTATCCGTCGACGTAGTTGCCTCTTCGCTTCTCCAGGAAGGCGCGCACGCCCTCGCCGAAGTCGCGCGTCTGCGCGCACAGGATCTGGTTCCGATCTTCCATGGCCACCACCTGCTCGAGGCTTGCGGCATCGAGACTTGCGTTCAGACACTCTTTGGTGAGGCGAAGGCCGAGGGGCGATGTACTGAGCATCTCCTCCGCGAGCTTGCGCGCCTCGGCCTCGAGTTCGGCGTCGGGCACCACCGTGGAGACGAGCCCTAGGCTTCGGGCACGCTCCGCGTGGATGAAGCGTCCGGTGAGCAGAAGCTCAGATGCGACCGAGGCTCCGACCAGACGGGGCAGAAAATAGGAGACGCCCACGTCGCAAGCGGAGAGGCCGATCCGGATGAATGCTGCGTTCATGCGTGCAGACTCCCCTGCGATGCGCACATCCGACGCCAAGGCGAGGGCAAAGCCGCCGCCGCAGGCCGCACCCTGTACGCAGGCGATGATGGGCTGCGGTGCGCGTCGCATGAGAAGGGCAAGCATCGCTAATGCGCCGTTGCGCGCGAAGACCGCCGGGCACTCCACCCCCCGGCTCGGCTGCAGACTCGCGCAGGTCCAGGCCCGCGCAAAAGGCGCGACCGGCGCCCCTCAGCACCACCACGCGGACCGCCTGCTGGGAGGGAAGATCTCCGAAGAACTCCCGCAGCTCTTCGACGAGGGTGGGATTCATCGCGTTGAGCGCCTCGGGCCGATTCAGCGTGAGCCAAACCAGCGCCCCTTCCCTCCGCACCTCGAGCGTCTTGTAGGCCATGGGTTCCTCCCGATCGAACGCGAAGCGTACCGGGCGATCCGCAGCGGGGGGAGGTGCCGAAGGGGCAACTCCCCTTTCCCTCGTGTTTTCCAGACGCCTCACGCACACTCCGGCGCGTGGCGGATCGGCGCCTTGATGCCCAGCTCGAACTCTTTAGCAGCACCGGGCAGGGCGAGAGCCGGAACGCCGCGGTCGAACCCGCGCGTGTGGGCGCGGAAGTCGCGGGGCTTGCCGACCGGCTCCCGTCAGGTCTTCGCCTCGGCACCTCCTCGTGGTCGTTTCCGGGCTGGGCGGGCATCGTCTACCAGGGTCCAGCCAGGGGCCAGCACCTCGCGCGCTCTGGGCTCGCCGCCTATGCCCGGCACCCGCTCCTGCGAAGCGTTGGCATCGATCGCAGCTTCTATGGGCCGCTCGGCCAGGCCGAGTACGCTGCCTATGCCTCCGCTGTACCCGACGACTTTCGCTTCTTGGTGAAAGCACACCAAGCTTTGACGCTCGCCCGGTTCCCGCATCAAGCGCGCTATGGCGCGCGCGCCGGCGAGCCAAACCCGCTCTACCTCGATGCGGGCTACGCCCGGGACGCCGTGGTGGGGCCATGCCTCGAGGGCCTTGGCGCAAAGACGGGGGTCCTCCTCTTCCAGTTTCCGCAGCAACCGCCGGCGGAGCTCGGCTCCCCGGAAGCCTTCGCAGAGCGGCTCCATGGCTTCCTCTCTGCCCTTCCACGCGGCGGCCGCTACGCCGTCGAGCTGCGAACGCGCACTCTATTCACGGATGCCTACGTCGCCGCCCTTGTGGCCGTGGGCGCCCTGCACTGCCTGAATGTTCATCCGGCGATGCCGGGCGTCTTGGCCCAGCGTGCGCTCTTGAACCGTTCGAAGGAGCCAACCTGGGTCGTGCGCTGGATGCTGCACCCGGGCTTCGACTACGAACGGGCGCGGAAGCGCTATGCGCCGTTTGATCGGCTCGTGGATGAAGATCCCACGACACGCTCATCTCTCGCCCGC
>DAIOWK010000183.1:0-7182 GCA_036758525.1 Myxococcota bacterium | reverse complement strand
GACCGGGATCGCGCCGACCGATGATCTATATCGATACCTCGGTCCTCTTGGCTCAGCTCCTCGCGGAAGATCGCCGGCCGCCCCGGGCGTTGTGGGATCAGCCTCTGATCGCTAGCAGGCTCGCCGAGTACGAGGTCTGGAGTCGGATCCATACCAGGAACCTCTCTGAATCTCATGGTGAAGCGGCGCGTCAGCTCCTCGCCCGCGTCTCGATGGTGGAGCTCTCCCCGGTAGCTCTTCGACGCGCTCTTGACCCCTTTCCAGCACCGGTACGAACCCTCGATGCGCTTCACCTGGCCTCTCTCGAGTACCTGCGCGCGCAGCGCCTTCGTGTCAGTTTGGCCACGTACGACGAACGCATGGCCAGGGTGGCTAGCGAACTGGCGATTCCCCTCGAGCCACTGAACCATTGAACCTGAGCGAGTTCGGGTCTCTTCGTTGAACCCCGAAAGACGCTTCTAGCGCTCGCCTCGCATCAAGCTGTCAAGATCGATTGCGTCGAAGGGTGCGGTTGTTCCACGAGCGATCGGTGGCAGTTCTCCAGCGAGGCGCTCGCCAAGCCATGAGCGGAGCGCCGCAAGATTTGCGGAGTCGGCGGCGGAGAGGAGGCCATCGGCGTGGGAGACGATGACACCGGCGAGCGGGAGGCCCCGCACCCTAGCCGCCTCGAGGGTGAGGCGCGTGTGATTGATCGTGCCGAGGCGCGCGCGAGCCACGACCACGACCGGGAGCCCGAGGGCAGCGGCGAGATCCGCCATGGTTGCCGCGGAGGACAGGGGAACGAGGAGGCCACCTGCGCCCTCGACGATCATCCAGGCGTGTCGCGCTGCGAGTGCTTTGAATTTCTCACGAAGCCAAGCAGGCTCGATACAAATGCCAGCCTCTGCCGCGGCGACGCTGGGTGCGGCGGCGAGAGGGAGCGCCACGGGGCAGATCTCGCCGAGCGTGTCCGCACATCCAGAAGCGGCCTGAAGGGCCCTGGCGTCGAGTGGACCGTCGGATCCAACCCCGGTTTCCACCGGCTTCATCACGCCCACGTCGAGTGCGCGTCTGCGCAGCCCGCGGGCAAGGGCGCACGCGACGACGGTCTTCCCGACACCCGTGTCCGTACCAGTGACAAAGAAGCCGGGCACGTAGAGCTACGTGTGGCTCGGGAGCCGTGCGAGTTCCGCCGCGACGGCGGAGGCCAAGGCGTCGATTTCGGCTGCGCTATGGGTGGCCATGGGCGTGATGCGTAGCCGTGCGGTGCCTTCCGCGACCGAGGGGTGGCGGATTCCCTGTGCGTAGAATCCGCGCGCGAGAAGCCCCGCGCACACTTCCATCGTCGCTTGACTTTCGCCGATGACAACGGGAACGATGTGGGTCGTGCTCGGTGCGGTCGAGATGCCGCACGCGGCGAGCCGGGCCCGCAGCCGCGCGGCGTTGGACGCGAGCTGCTCGCGCCGCCATGGCTCGGCCTCTAGGAGTTGGAGCGCGACCCGAGCCGCGGCTACTTGGGGCGGCGGCAATGCGCAGGTGAAAATAAAGCTGCGCGCGGCATTCACGAGAAGCTCCCGCAGCACCTTCTGTCCGGCTACGAAGGCTCCAAAGGAACCGAGGGCCTTGCCAAGCGTTCCGACGAAGACGTCGATGCCCTGCTCGACCCGGAGCTCCTCCGCCGTACCGCGGCCCTTTGGACCGAGTGTCCCGAAGCCGTGCGCGTCATCGAGCATCACCATCGCTCCGTAGCGCTTGGCCGAGCGGACGATCTCGGCGAGGGGCGCAAGATCCCCGTCCATGCTGTAGACGCCGTCGACCACCACGAGAATGCGCCGCGCGAAGCCTGCGACCTCGTGCAAGGCGGCGGCGAGTCCATCGAGGTCCGCGTGGGGGAAGACGCGGAGCGAGGCGCGCGAGAGGCGACAGCCATCCACGATCGAGGCGTGATTGAGCGCGTCGGATACGACGGCGTCGCCAGCTCCGACAAGAGTCGGGATGACACCGAGATTCGCCATGTAGCCCGTGCTGAAGGTGAGCGCGGACTCGGTGTCAAGAAACTCGGCGATCTCCAACTCCAAGGCCTCGTGCAGTTCGAGGTTCCCGTTAATGAGGCGCGAGCCCGCCGCAGCACAGCCGAGGTCGCAGGCGGCCCGGGCGGCGGCATCGACAACGGCGGGGTGATGGGCGAGGTCGAGGTAGTTGCTGCCTGCGAAGAGCAACACCTCTTTTCCTTCGACTTCCATGCGCGGGGCCTGCGCGCCTCGAAGAACGCGCATGCGCCGGTAGGTTCCGCGTTCCTGGATTGCGCCCAAGGCCTGGGCGGCGACCTCCTGAAGGCCCCCGCGCGCAGGGCACCGCTCGCCCTCGAGAGGTGATCTCCTTCCGTGACCTCCAGCCGCCGCGCTAGCTGCGTCCCACACCGCGCACCTCTCGCGCAACCTCGGCCCGAAAGACGGGGGTATCAGCGCCAGGCAGGCGAAAGCCACCGGGTGCCGGACCTTCAAAGGCGGCCCGGTCATAGGCGGGGTTCCCGTCGACCTCGAAGCCAGCGTCTCGGATCATGCGGTAGGTCTCTCCGACAGCGTCGCCCCGCGTCGTCAGATAGCCGTCGACAAAGAGAGAATTGGCAGGCCAAAGGCAGAGCGGACCGAGCGCCCGAAGGTGACCCTCGCGCCCTCCCGCCGCGCGGATCTCGGCGCCCGGATTCACGAGACGCATAAGGGCAAGGGCGCGCAGGCAGCGCTCGGGGGAAAGCGAGCCGTCACTCGTGACTTGGTTGCCCTCGATCGGGATCAGAAAGTTCACGGGAATCGACGGCACCTCGAGCGCGCGCAGCGTGAACGCCACTTCCACGACGTCCGCCGTTTTTTCCCCCATGCCCAGGATGAGTCCGCTGCAGGTCTCGATTCCGCACTTTTTCGCCGCGACCAGTGTCTCCACGCGATCGGCGTAGCTGTGGGTCGAACAGATCTCGCTGTAGTGCGAGGCGCTCGTATTTAGGTTGTGGTTGAGACGATCGAGACCTGCCTCGGCGAGGACCCGCGCCTTTTCCTCGTCCAAGAGCCCGACGGACAGGCAGACTTCGATGGGGAAGCGTTCCTTCACGCCGCGCACAAGCTCCGCGAGCTTGCGCGTGCGCTCGAGCGTCGGTCCGCGACCGGAGAACACCATGCAATAGCGCGTCGCTCCGGCGTGCGCGGCCCGCTCTGCTTCCGCGAAAATCTCCTCGTCGCTCTTCATTGCGTACTTGCGGATCGCGGCCTTCGAGTCCTTGTTCTGTGCGCAGTAGCCGCAGTCCTCAGGGCAAAGTCCGTTTTGGACGTTGTTCAGGATATGGACCATGACCTTCCGGCCGAAGTGACGGCGCCGGGGAACGAACGCAGCGTGGAGGAGCGGCAAGAGCTCGACGTCCTCGCCATCCAGGATCCAGCGCGCATCGGCGTCGCTCGGGGGGTCATTGCGCAGTGCGCGCTCGGCGAAATCGGCGTAGCGATCGAGCATGGAGCCTCCTTAGGGGTCCCCGAGGCTACGGGGGGCTCGGTCAGGCTGTCAACCGTGGCCTCGAGATCTGGTTGACAGCAAAAGGCGGGTAAGATCCCGGCGTGGCTCGCTCGCGATCTGTCTTTGCGTGTACGGAATGTGGCGCCCAGCAGCCGCGCTGGCTCGGACGATGTCCGGGCTGCGGCGCCTGGTCGACCCTGGTGGAAGAGCCCGTCGGGCCGGAGCGCACGCCGGATCGCGATCTCCTTGGCGGTGCCCTCTCGGGAGACAAGCCCTCGCCCATTGCTCTGCGCGACGTGGACGCGGGGAATGCTCCGCGCATCACCACGGGAATTGGCGAACTTGATCGCGTACTCGGTGGGGGTCTCGTACCCGGGAGCGTTGTTCTCCTCGGCGGCGAGCCTGGCATTGGCAAGTCGACCTTGGCGCTCCAGCTGGCTGCTCAGCTGAGCGGCCGCGGCGAGGGTTTCGCCGTCCTCTATGTGACAGGGGAGGAGAGCCCTGAGCAGGTGCGCCTGCGGGCCGCGCGTCTTCACGCCGATGCCGGCGACGTCCTTCTCCTGCCCGAGACGAACCTCGAAGCCCTGGCCGAGCCCTGGCGCAAGCTCCGCCCAGGACTCGTTCTCGTGGATTCGATCCAGACCCTCCGCACCGACCGCATCGATTCAGCGGCGGGTTCGGTGGGCCAGGTCCGAGAGTGCGCAGCTCTCCTCGCCGCGAGCGCGAAGAGCGAAGGCACGGCTCTTCTACTGATCGGCCACGTCACCAAGGAAGGCAGCCTCGCCGGCCCGCGCGTCCTCGAGCACCTGGTGGACGTCGTCTTAAATTTCGAGGGCGACCGTTCCCATCCCTTCCGCATCCTGCGCGCCACCAAGAACCGGTTCGGCGCGACCTCCGAAATCGGGGTCTTCACCATGGGTGAGGGCGGGCTCGAGGCCGTCCCGAATCCGAGCGAACTTTTCCTGGCCGAACGCCGTCCGGGCGCACCCGGCTCCAGCATCGTGCCGGTGCTCGAGGGCTCGCGGCCCATGCTCGTCGAAGTACAGGCCCTGGTTGCGCCAGCGGGATATGGCACCGCGCGCCGCACCAGCCTTGGCATCGACGACGGACGCGTGGCGCTCCTGCTCGCTGTGCTCGACCGGCGAACCAGCGTCGACCTCTGCTCCCGCGACGTGTACGTGAACGTGACGGGCGGCGTGCGTGTGATCGAGCCCGGGGCCGACCTTGGCGTGGCCCTGGCACTCGCCTCCAGCCGACTCGATCTCGCCCTTCCGCCGGATGTCGCAGCTTGTGGAGAGATCGGTCTCGGCGGTGAGGTTCGCCGCGTTTCGCGGATCGATCTGCGGATTCGAGAGGCGGCGCGTCTGGGCTTCCGACGCGTGCTCTTGCCCGAGCTGCGAGAGGCGGCTCCGAAAGGCGGCGGCGCCGAACCGATCGCGCTGCGCGACCTCGCCGATGCGGTCGATTGGCTGCGCCGCTCCGGGCGCCCTTGCGACCGTGCGAACGGGCCTTAACACACGGATTTAACGGCGCTTTTCGGCAATTTCTTTTGACAGCGGGAAAGCCCGCGGCTAGCTTCGCGCAGATGCCGAACCCTCCCGGCGCATTCTCTCCGGACACCGCCCTCTTCGCTTCTCCTCCCGGCTCCTCCCGCTTCGCCCTCGACCGCATCGCCGATCCCCTCGAGCAGGTCGAGCGTGCCATGCGGGAGCAACTCGCCTCCGAGGGTGAGCTTGTCGCGGCGATCGGCGAACACGTCCTCTCCTCGGGAGGAAAGCGCGTGCGGCCCGCGCTTCTGCTCTTGTGCGCAGAGCTCTGCGGCTACACGGGGCCACGTCGCGTGCAGGTGGCTGCCGCCGTGGAGCTCCTGCACAGCGCGACACTCCTGCACGACGATGTGGTGGACCTCTCTCAGCTGCGGCGCGGGCGCCCTTCCGCGAATGCCGTCTGGGGCAACCGGCGAGCGGTCCTGGTTGGTGACTTCTGCTACGCCCGCGCCTCGTCGATGATCGTCGAAGATGGCGACCTCGAGGTACTCCTCGTCTTCTCGAACACGATCCGCCGGATGGCCGAGGGTGAGCTCCTCCAGCTCCAGCGCAGCTTCGATCCCTCGGTGACCGAGTCCCACTACTATGGCGTGATCGAGCGAAAGAGCGCCTCGCTCTTGTCGGCGGCTTGTGAGGCGGGTGCGATTCTCGGGGGGGTGACCCGAGCGGAACGCCGCCGCATCGCGGAGTTCGGTCGGGAGCTCGGCCTCGCCTTCCAGCTGCGCGACGATGCCCTCGACTATGTGGCGCGAGAGGCGGAGCTTGGAAAGCACCCCTACACCGACGTGCGGGAGGGCAAGGTGACGCTTCCGCTCCTTCTCGCCCTGAAGCGGTGCACGGCGGCAGAACGCGAAGAGATCGAGAAGGCGCTGAAGTCTGCGGCGCAGACCGCCGCCCGGAGCTTGGCCGACGCTACCGGGGAGGCTCTCCCGCTCGAGCCCGTGGAGCTTGAACCCGTTCTGCGTTTGGTGGCGCAGTACCGCGGCGTTTCCGATACCGCCCGGCGCGCCGAAGAGCACGTGTCGCGCGCCGAGGCGGCGATTGCGCCCTTCCCAGCCTGCGCGGCAAAAGAGGCCCTCCTCGGAGCCGCCGAGTTCGCCGCGGCACGGGATCGGTAGGCTCAAGCGGCCTGTGCTCCGATCGAGCGGCGCAAGGGGACTTCTCGCCGCCCTTGGCCTGCTCGCCGCCGCGGAGCCTTGCCGCGCACAGGACGAGAGCCCTCCCCCGGAGACCCAGTCTTCCTCTTCGCCGATCGTCGACTATTTCCGGAACTGGTTCACGCGCGTCTCGAAGACACAGGCGAAGCAGCCGCACTGGATCACGCCGCTCGTGACGGTCACACCTCGTCTTGAGCAAGAACTCCGTTACGACCAGATTTGGCAAAACCGTCCGAATGGGCAGACGCTGAACAGCTTCGGGGGCGGCAAGGGGTTGGAGCTCATTCCGACGGAAAATACCGAGGTGATCCTCGGGATCCCTGCCTGGCAATCACGCAACTTTCCATCCGGTACGGACGGCTTTGCGGACCAGAACCTGCTGTTGAAGTACCGCCTGCTCTCGGCCAACGAGGAACAAGGGAACTACATCGTTACGCTCTTTGCGGGCTTCACCCTCCCCACCGGGAGCAAACACAATACGGATGACCATGCCATTTACACGCCCACCATCGCCTTCGGAAAAGGATGGGGCGATTTTGATGTGCAGGCGACACTCGGTGCGTCGGTGCCCGACAATGCGGTTGGCAATCTCGGAACACCAATCTTGGCGAATGCCGCATTCCAGTATCAGATCGCGAAGGTTTTCTGGCCCGAGGTGGAGGTAACTACACCTACTGGCCCAACGGGGAGCGCCAAGGGATCCATCAGGTCTTCATTACCAGTGGGCTTGTGATCGGCAGAATTCCGCTCTGGGAGCGCCTCGGTGTCACCGTCGGCGCGGGCTTTCAGATCGCCGCTACCGAACGTCCGGTCTACCACAATGCCTCGATCCTCTCCGTTCGGCTTCCCTTCTAGGAAAGGCGCGGATCGCCGAAGATCGCTGCGTGTCGCGACGCCCCGGATCGGTTAGGCGCTTCGCAGGGCGAACTACGGTTTCTTGTCCTTTGGCACGAAGAGCACCAGATACGCCTCATAACCCTCTTGGCGAAGTTGCTGCG
>DAIOWK010000182.1:0-7229 GCA_036758525.1 Myxococcota bacterium | reverse complement strand
TGCGTGTGTCGGACACCCGTTTCGACGTCGGCGATGATTTCTGCCCGCTTTGGCACATTTTCGATCTTTTGCCGGAGGGTGCGGGCACTTGGAAGCCGCGCTTCAAATACGATTGATCCCGGGGCGGCCTGCGAGCAGAGGAGTCGGCCCGTTCCCTAGAGAGAGCGGAGCATCCGATGGCCCATTGGAGCCTCAATTGACGGGAACCGACCGACCTGCCTAACCTCGCAGGCTCGAGGCATATGGAGGCAACCGATGCGAGATATCCTGGGCTATGCGGGCAAGCGGGTCGTGGTGAGCGGTGCATCCTCAGGAATGGGGGCGGCAGTGGCGCAGACCCTCGTTGATCTGGGCGCGCGGGTCCACGCCCTCGACATAAAGCCCATCGAGGCAAAAGTCGAACAAGCGCTCGAGGTAGACCTCCGTCGGCGCGACTCGATCGACACTGCGGTACAAGAGCTACCGGCCCGTGTGGACGCTCTGTTCAACTGCGCTGGCCTCCCCGGCCCGCCGTTCTCGAACCTCGACACGATGCTCGTAAACTTTGCCGGCCTCCGACACCTGACAGAAGCACTCCTTCCGCGCATTCCCAAAGGCGGCGCAATCGCAAGCATTACCTCCGTGGCGGGGATGGGCTTTCGCAAGAATCTCGAAAATGTGAAAGCCCTTTGTGGCACCAAGGACTTCGACGAGGCGCGTGCGTGGTGCGAGGCCCACCCTGACAAAGCCAACGGCTACCTGTTTTCCAAGCAGTGCATCATCTGGTACACGATGCAGCGCGCCGTCGACCTCGTGGCTCGGGGTATCCGGATGAACTGCCTCTCACCCGCACCCACCGACACCCCGATGCTCCCGGCCTTCCATGCCCAAGCGACCCGTGACTTTATCGACAAGCACTTCCTTGCTCCGATCGGCCGCAATGCGACTCCCGAGGAAATGGCCGAGCCCCTGGTGCTGCTCAACTCCGATGCAGCTCGCTTCATCTCGGGTGTGAACTTGTTCGTCGACTGGGGATATCTGGCATCGATCGAGGTAGGCGCACGCCCCGCGCTCCTTTGAGACCGACGCGGTCGCGTAGGTGGCTTCCGGCCCTGGCGAACTGCCGGAGGAACGCGACGCGCGCCTGCCACGAGCGCTGCCCAGGCTAGTCGTCTTCGCGCTCAGGGATCGTGGCGTACCAGTCAAACTCCTCGCGGCGCACCCAGCCTGGCTGCTTTGAGCCGCGCTTGAGACGCTCCTGCATCTCCGGGGAGAGGAGGCCCTTCTGAAGCAAATCGAGAAACACAGCGCCCGCGTTTCCGTGGTCAAAGAAATCGCGCTGCCAGCTCCACTGCCAGTTCCCAGCGTAGCGAAACCAAGATCCCCCCGTACCGGCGATCTCGATCGGCTTCCCGTCCGGCCCCTTGTGCGGCGCAATCTGACGCCAGATCCCGATGACCTCTCCCTTCTGGTCGTCGATCAGCCTGCGCACATAGGGATAAACCCACTTGTCGAGGCCTGCCATTTCGGTGCCGAGCACCCACTTGCGGATTTCGTCCCGGCCGCGCGCTACGAACTCAAACTTCGGGCCGACGTTCCAGCTGTAGACAGCGTCCTCGGTGTAGAAACGCGCAAGTGCTTCCCAGTCTCCGGTGCGGCCGCACTCGTCATTGATGGCGACGAAGCGCCGGATCATCTCCTCGATCTCAGGGCGGGGAAAGGCGGGCATGAAGCCTCCGTTTGATGAGTTTCGTTCGGACCTTCAATCCTCTGAGATGGAGAGCGCGCGCGTCGGGCAGAACCGGACTGCGCTTTTTACCTTGGCGCGCAGCATCTCCGACGGGTGCTCCTCGCGGACGATCACCTTCGATTCTTTCTCGTCCACGACGAAGACTTCGGGCGCTTCCTCCGCGCAGGTGCCGTGGCCCTGGCACAAGTCGAGGTCGACCCGGACTCTCACGCCGCCACCTTTCCCGACCGACGTCGGTACCGGACTCGGCAGGGCCGGGCAAGCTGTACAACCATCTTGGAGTGGTCATTGTGGTAGGTCGCCGTAGGCTGGGCGAGGTCGAACTCGAATTGCTCCAGCAGGACGCTGAAGATCGCTTTCAGCTGGATCATGGCGAAGGCGGCGCCCACGCAGCGATGGCGCCCTGCACCGAAGGGGATCCAACCGAAAGGATGCAGACGATCCTCTTCGCGGCTCTCGGCGTAGCGGGTCGGATCGAAGCGTTCGGGGTCGCGGAAGCATTCGGGCAGGCGGTTGGACACCGCCGGCGACGTGCCCACAAGCTTTCCAGCAGTCACCGTCCAGCCCTTGTAGTGAAAGTCGTAGAGGACCTTCCGCATCAGTACGATCAGGGGCGGATGGAGCCTCAGCGTCTCCTTGATCGCGTTCTCGAGATGAGGAATCTCACGCAGCGCGTGATACGAGACCTCGCCTCCGTCGGCATAGAGTCGATCGAGCTCGGTCACTACGGTGGCCCGATACTCCGGATTCCGTAGCAGCTCGATCAGCGTCCAGGCTGCCGTTCCCGACGTGGTGTGGTGCCCTGCGAACATCATTGAGATGAACATCCCCGTGATCTCGTCGGCAGAGAACCGAGGGCGACCGTCCTCGCGCTGCACGCGCATGAGGATGTCGAGCAGATCACCCTTTGCTTGGCCTGAGCGTTTGCGTGCCTCCATGATCTCGGTCACCAGCTCGACGAGCCGGCGCCGGGCGCGGTCCCGCGTGCGGAACGACGGGATGGGGAGATACGGGTTGACATAGGCGATGGCATCCGTTCCTCGCTCGAGATCATGGTACACACTTGCAAATTCCGGCGTGAGCTCCTCGCGGAATGGCTTCCCAATCAGGCACGCACTCGAGGTATAGATCGTGAGCTCTGCGAAGAAATCGAGGAGGTCGATCTCCCCTGTCTGGCCCAAGCCCTCGACCATCCGCTCGGTTTCGTGGGCAATCACCTCTGCGTGACCGCGCATTTGTTTATCGCGCAGCGACTGGTTGCGGAGCGCCTCCTTGCGCCGCTCGGGCGGTGCGTCGAACACGACTCCCTCGCCGAAGATCGGCTTCATGAACGGGTAGGCCGCAGCCTGGTCGAGCTGCTCTTCAGGCGCCCGGAAGAAGGCCTCCTGCGCCTCCTCGCCATAGAGCATGACGAGGGGTAAACGCGCAAGACGAAGCTCTGCCAGTTCGCCGCACTCCGCGTGCCCTCGGGAGAGCAGCTCGATGGGTTGGCGCCGGAGCTGAAGGAGGTGGCCGAGAACCGGAAGACCCCCCGACACCCGGGGCGGCGGAGACCCTCCAGGATGCATTCCGGCGTCGGTAGCCACGCCCACGGTGACATCCGCCGCCGTCATCGTCCCGGGGTCCCGGTGTTCGGCGCCGACCCAGGAAGCGCGATCACTTTGGCTTCGAGGTACTCCTCGAAGCCAAGCAGACCATTTTCGCGCCCGACGCCACTCTGCCGGTAGCCGCCGAAGGGTGTATCCACGTCGAACCACATGCTTCCGTTCACGGCGAGAGTTCCGGTGCGGACCCGCCGCGCTACAGCGAGTGCACGCGCCTCGCTGGCACTGGTCACCGCGCCAGAGAGCCCGTAGATCGAGCGGTTGGCAATCCGCACGGCATCGTCATCGTCGTCGAAGGGAATCACGACCAAGACGGGCCCAAAGATCTCTTCCTGCGCCACCGTCGAGTCCGGATCCACGTCGGCGAAAAGCGTGGGCTCCACATAGAAGCCCTTCGACAGGTGGCGCGGCACTCCACCCCCTGTGACAAGTCGCGCGCCGTCGCGTCTGCCCTTCTCGATATACGAAAGCACGCGCTCCTGCTGGCGGCGACTCACCTGGGGGCCTTGAAGATTCTTCGGATCCGTCGGGTCACCGTAGTTCCAGTGCTCGAACGCGTGCTTGGCGATCTCGATCCCCTCGGCATATCGGGAGCGCGGGAGCAGCAGCCGGGTCGTAAGGGCGCAGCCCTGGCCCGCGTGGGTGCACACGGTGGCGACGCCGCCAAGCGCCTGGGCGAGACTGGCATCATCGAGGATGATGTTCGCCGACTTCCCGCCAAGCTCGAGGAAGACCTTCTTCACGGTGGCGGACGCGCACTCCATGACGCGCCGGCCGGTCGCGGTGGAGCCCGTGAACGTCACGAGATCCACGCGTGGATCAGTCGCCAGAATCTCACCCAGCTGATGATCGGACGACGCTACCACGTTTACGACACCAGGCGGGATCTCCGTCCTCTCGGTGATCAGGCGGCCCAACGCCGTGGCGGACCAGGGTGTATCGGGTGCAGGTTTCAACACGACGGTGTTCCCCGCCGCGAGGGCCGGACCGAGCTTCGCGAGGTTCAGGTAGAGCGGAAAATTCCAGGGTGTGATCGCGCCGACGACTCCGGTGGCCTCCCGGCGCAGCAGACGCCGCTGGGGCTGGCCGAGAAAGCGAATCTCTGCCATCGGCTGCTCGTACGCGTAGCTCCCGGCGAGATCGGCCCAGTAGCCGAACTGCCCAATCGTGACGTCGCACTGCACGCTGTAGGTGAGCAGGACCGGCGAGCCGGCCTCATGAACCACGATGGCGCGGAGCTCTTCGCGTGCCTCCTTGAGCGCATCGGCCAGCTGGAGGAGGCAGCGCCTGCGAAGGCTCGAGTCCGTGGACCATGAGGTCTCGTCGAAAGCGCGCCGCGCAGCTCCAATTGCTGCAAGGACGTCGTCCTTGGTCCCGTCGGCACAGCTGCCGAGCACTTCCTCGGTCGCAGGGTTGAGATTCTCGAAGGTCCCGCTGTTGGATGCGGGCACGAGCTGACCATCGATCAAATTTCGTGTCTCGGGACGGAGCGGAGCGAGCGTCATCAGGAGATCCTCACTTCCTTGGGCCCTTCGGGTATCACTTCGATCAGATCCATGCGCGTCCCCGGAGAGGCAGTGACCGCGCACACCACCGCGCGCGCTGTCGCCTCGGGCGGCATCCAACGAAGATGCCGCTGCACCCCCCATTCCTTCCACACGGCGAGCACGCGTCGCACGAGATCCGGGGGCCACGCCCGTGCGAACTCGGTGAGGGTTGCGCCGGGCCGCACGACGGTGGCACGCACCCCAGTTCCCTCGAGCTCCATGCGCAAAGCCTCCGCCGCGCCCTCGATACCCTTTTTTGCGGCGGTGTAGCTCACCTGGAAGGGACGTGGCCGCACCGCGCTCTCCGAGGAAACGAAGACGAGATCGCCATGGCCCCTCTCTCGCATCGACGGGATCGCACGGCGAGCGAGCACCAGGGGATGGAGGAGATTCGTCCGCAGTTCGCGTTCGAGCTCGGGCACGGACATCTCGTGCAGGAGGACCGGCACGCTGCCCCCGGCATTTGCCACCGCGACGTCGACGGGTCCGAGTTGCGTCTCTGCCGCGTCGAAGAAGGCATGGATCTCGCTCGGTTCCGCGATATCGCAGCGAAACGTGAGCGCCTTTCCGCCTGCCTCTTCCACCCGACGCGCCACCGCTTGGAGCTGCTCCAATCGGCGGCCCCCCACCGCGACACGCCAGCCGAGACCGCCGAACGCCACCGCAATCGCGGCACCGATGCCCGACGAGGCACCGGTCACGAGAGCGGTTCGCGGGTCCGGAGACGTCACCGGACTTCCCCCAAAACGGCCGGCCGAAGCCCACGCCACGCCGCCCGCCCCCATCCTAGAACTTGATCGGCAGCGCGGCGAAGCCGCGCACATTCACGGAGTGGACACGCACGATTCCCTCTGGATCCACGTCATATTCTGGAAAACGCCGCCAGACCTCTTCCAGTGCGATGCGACCCTCGAGGCGTGCGAGCGCAGCCCCGAGGCAGAAGTGGGTCCCATGGCCAAAGGACAACGTGGCGCGCGTGTTGCGCAGAAGGTCATAGCGGTCCGGATCTTCAAATGCGCGCTCGTCTCGGTTCGCCGAGCCGAGGAGAAGAACCACCTTCTCCCCTTCGTGTAGGCGCGTACCGTACAGCTCGGTATCCCGTGCCAGGATCCGGGCCAGTGCTTGGCTGGAGTTGTCGTAGCGCGCTGTCTCTTCGACCCAGCGCGGGACAAGAGTCGGATCCGCATGCAAACGATCGCGTTGCGCTGGGTTGCGCCACAGCCAGTAGAGGGCATTCGCAAGGAGCTTTGTCGTCGTCTCGTTGCCCGCGATGACCATGAGGAAGAGAAAGCCCAAGATCTCACGCTCCGAGAGCCGGTCCCCCTCAATCTCCGCCTCCAGCAGAGCTTCCGTCAAGTCGCCACGCGGACGCGTCCTGCGTTCGGCCACGTGCGATTGGAAGTACTGAAGCAAGTGAAGTGCCGCGCCCGCCGCGGCCCGGGGTAAGCCGGTGACGCCCTCCTCGCGGTGCACCACGGTGTCTGCCCATCCGCGCAGCATCGCCCGATCCGCCTCGGGTAGACCGAGGAGCTCGCTGATCACGTCCATCGGTAACTTTCCGGCAAAATCGGCAATGAAGTCGCAGGACCCGCGCTCCGCGCACTCGTCGAGGTACCGCGCAGCGAGCTCCCGGATCCGTGGTTCAAGGTCTGTGACCCGTCGCGGGGTGAATCCGCGCGATACGAGCCCACGCATCCGCGTGTGGCGTGGCGGATCCATGGCCAGGAATGACATCGTCGTATCCGCATCCGAGTGGAACGCATCGCGATCGAGCGACACACCGTTTCGGTTTGAAAACGTCTCGAAGTCCTTGAGCGCACCGAGCACGTCGGAGTGGCGCGAAAGAGCCCAGAACTCGAAGGTCTCACTCTTGTACAGGGGTGCTTCGTCGCGGAGGCGCCTGTACAAGGGATAGGGATCCTCGTGGACCTCGTACGCATAGGGGTCATATTCGAGCCGCAGCGCCATGCGCCTCCCCTGTGCTTTCTTATACCATCATTTACATCTCGCGCGCAATGTAAATGTGATAGGCTGGGCTTATGACGTTGCGGGCGGGCTTCATCGGTCTCGGCAATATCGGAAAGCCTATGGCGAAACGGCTCGTTGCAGCGGGGCTTGAGACCACCGTGCATGACCTCGCGGCGGCCCCGGTGCATGAGCTCGTCGTGGCGGGTGCGAAAGCCGTCGCCACCGCGCGCGCGGTCGGGGCGGCCAGCGACTACATCGGGCTCTGCGTGCGCGACGACGAGGATCTGCGGGCCGTCACCCTCGGTCCGGAAGGTGTTTTCGCGGGGGCCGAGGCCGGCACGATCATCGCCGTGCACAGCACGGTGCAGCCCAAAACGGTGC
>DAIOWK010000181.1:0-7257 GCA_036758525.1 Myxococcota bacterium | reverse complement strand
TGATCGCGGGGCGGTCGTCGAAAATGAAGGGGCCAGAGAAGCTGTTGTGGTACGCGGCCAGCGCGGCCAAGGCCACGAGTACGGGTGCCGCGAGCGTACTCCTCAGACTCCCCTGTCCCGTCGACGAGAGCGCTTTTTTCCCGCCGGAGGCGTCTCGTGCCTTTCTACTCTTGCTCATACCTCCTCAAAGGTTCGCTGCTTCGTCCAGCGTGACAGATCGGTGACAATCCCGGCAGTAGCCGCAGATCTGTTGCTTATTCCATCACGCGCCACGCACCGACTCGCTCGTATCGGGGGTCTGGTCCGCGGACCCGGCCTCGGCTAATCGCCGATCCGCTCAGCGATGCGCCGGACCCCACGTTTGCACACTTGCCCGAGCCCGCACCACCACGAAGTTCGTGCGCACGCGCCCACGGAGAAGGACCGCGCGCGACAACCCGCAGGCCAAGGCCAAGTCTCACCGGAGCAAGACGCAAACGGGTGAAAGGCGGGAACCCGCCTGGGATTCCCGGATGGGACCCAAATCGCTTGGTAGGGGGGTGGTCTTCCTAGTGCGTGGAAGACACTGACACGCACTCGAGTCACTCTGAAGTCCAGAGAGCGGCGATGCGCTGGTCCCTTCGCGGTTAGCCGTCAGGGCGGTTGAGAGGGTTCTGAAGGGGGGATGGGTGGGGTCTCTGGTTGGCGTGGGAATCTGGATTACCGCTCGAGACTGTCGCAGATCGTGGAACGCGAAGGTGGGGCGGTGGCGAGTCGAGACGCCCGAGAGAGCGATCAAAAGGGAACGTTTCTGGACGCCTCTACGCGCCGATTTCACCCTGCGAGATTCCAGCAGTTTTCGGCTCGCCTGCGGCAACCCTTTTTGACAGTCCCTCGGCAGCCAAGAGGCGGCCCACCGTGGCGCGGCTAACACAGAGGCGTTGCGCGAGGTCGGTCACGGTCGCGCCATCCGGTGCGGAGGGCCGCGAGGGCCATACGGTCGGTTGCCGCTGCGACTCGAGGTCGTCCGATCTTGACCCCGCGACGCTGGGCCGCGCGCATGCCGGCGACGGTCCGCTCCCGGCAGAGATCACGCTCAAACTCCGCGATGCTGCCGAGCACGTGGAAGAGGAGCCGGCCCGCGGGTGTGCTCGTGTCGATCGACTGATCAGCACCACAAGGTCGATACCCAGCGCCTCGAGCTCCCGGCCCAAGGTGGTGAGGTGGTGAACGCTGAACGCTGCGGGCGAGCCTGTCGAGCTTGGTGCAGGCCAGCACGTCGAAGCGGCGGCGGCGGGGCGTCGGCTAGGAGCCGGTCGAGCGCCGGCCTGCGGTCCTTCGAGCCTGAGACGCCGTGGTCCGCGTACTTGCCTGCTGCCTCTAGGCCGCGGGCCTGCACGCACTGGCGCAGGGCGTGAAGTTGAATTCCGGTGTGCTGGTCAAGGGTCGAGCACCGAGCGTAGAGGGCGATGCGGGATATCGGTGCCTCCTTCGATAGAAAGTGTAGCACGCAATCAAGATGATTTACGCTCTTTCAAGCCAAGCGGTAGAATCCGGAGGGTGGCGACCAAACGGGCGACGTGGGGCGGTGCGCGGGAGGGTGCGGGGCGGAAAGCGCTCCCGCGGCGGCTGAAGCGCTCGCGGCGAATCGGAATCTCGGTTTCACCTTCGGAATATGAAGAGCTCGAGCGCATTGCCAAAGGGAAGCCCGTTTCCGGCTACGTGTACGCGCTGGTGCTCCGGGCGCTCGGACGGCAGGAGGTGGAACCATGAACATCCAAGAGGTAAGGAGGCGCGTCCGCGTCGCTTTGGCGATCGGGTCTATCGGAGTCGGAATGGCGCTCCTCATCTGGCACCCGGACTGGGTGTCTCGTGGTTCATGACGGTCATCGGAGTTGGCTTATGCGCGGTCCTCCGCGTATCGCAGAAGCACCGGTGGGCTCGGTGGACTCTGGCTGCGGGACTAGTCGCTCTCTCTTTCGTCCTACACGCCACGATGCGGAATAGCCCGATGCGTGAGGGCTCTCAGATAGCGCTCATAGGAACCGCCGTCTTTGCGCTGTCACGCGTGACAGAGAGAAGCCTAAGTTCCTCTGCGCTCAACCGGCAGCCGTCGTCGCCTCTTTGAGCGAAATCGCACCGGCTGGCGGCCGGAAGCAGGACGAAGGGGAGCGATCGCGG
This sequence comes from Myxococcota bacterium, assembly GCA_036758525.1. Classification (GTDB taxonomy): domain Bacteria; phylum Myxococcota_A; class UBA9160; order UBA9160; family UBA9160; genus UBA9160. The sequence continues at coordinate 5,097 of DAIOWK010000181.1, read as the reverse complement.
AAAAGCGCATGAAGTTCCTAGAGGATCGTGCGGCCAAGAGCGACGACGCTGCGGAGCGAGATCAAGCCCGACGGGAGGCGAGCCTGCTCAGCCAAGACTTGCCCCAGGTCCCCCCCGAGCCTCGACTCCTGCTGGACGACGCGACGCCTGAGTATGTGGCCAAGGCTCTTGCAGAGCAGGGAGGAGGTCCGCGAGCCTCCGCGAGTTGTGGAATCCCGAGTTGGTTCGCTGGATCGAGTGACGCCTAGAGCAATTCACGCCAGAAGCAAGGCTGCGGGGCGAGACCGCTCTCTTTTGGAATCCTCGCGCGCACAATCCCTCGAAGCGATGGGTGCCGGCCGCGCTGCGAAACGCATGGCACGAAGCCTGCGAGCTCGCAGGAGTGGGACAGGTCGGATTGCAGGAGGGGACTCGGCATTCGACCCTGACGGCCCTTGGAGCCGCACTTCCAGAGCGCGTACTGCGCACGTACAGCCGACATCGAGATGCGCGGTCCCTCGACCACTACGCGAAGCCTCAGGCAACACCCGACGCAATCGTGCGTGCACTTCGGCGCGAGCCAGAGACTTACCGCCGACCACGGAAACCGTGACGCGTCGCGACGGACCGCCCGATCGCTTGTCGCCCGTCTGTCGCCCGACCACTTCCCGACGCGCTAAAGGCGCGATTTCACAGTGCCTATTTTGTCGACGGCCAGGATTGTAGACTGCGCGCGATGCCCGAGCCCCACTTCCAACCCGCGGCGTCCTTGCGCGGCCATCGCCCCGGGGAACCCGGCACGGTGCTCCTCGATCTCGAAGGCGTGGCGGTCTCCCTCGCCATCTCGCGCGACGGCTCCGTGCGCATGCGGGCGGCCCCTTCCGCCCTTGCACCGGACAACGCTGAAGCCGTGGGATTCTTGCCGTGGCGTCCATCGCCTGCCGAGCCCTTTGCGGAAGATGATGGGCGGATCCTCCTCGCCTTCGATGGGCCCGAGGGTGCGGCCACCGTCGTGATCGAACCCGAGCCCTTTGCCGTGCAGGTGCGCGACCGCGACGGTCGCTCGCTCGCGACGCTCTCGGGGCTCGCGTTTGAACCCGGTGGACGCGGACGGATCGCCCTCGAAGCGCACCCCTCCGAGCATTTTTTCGGATTCGGTGAGAAGACGGGCCACCTCGACAAGCGGGGTGCGGAGCTTCGGATGCGCTGCCGGGACGCAAACGTGCAGCTCGATAGCGACCCGCTCTACGTCTCGATTCCTTTTTTTCTCGGCTTTCGACACGAGGGGCGTTCGCCCCAAGCGAGGGGGGTCTTGCTTCACGCGATTGCGCCTTCGCGCTTCGATGTGGCACGAGCCGACCACGAGCGTGTGGTGATGGAGACGCTGGCGGGTGGCATCGACGTCACGGTCTTTCCCGGCCCGGCTCCTGCGGACGTGCTGCGCCGTTTCACGGGCCGCGTGGGCCGCACGCCGCTCCCGCCGCTCTGGGCGCTTGGACATCATCAGTCGCGCTGGTCGTACCGCACTGAACGCGAGGTGCGCGCCTTGGCGCGGGAGTACCGGCGACGCGCAATCCCCACCGACGTGATCCATCTGGATATTGACTACATGGATGGCTATCGGGTGTTCACCTGGGATGCACGCCGTTTCCCCCAGCCGAAGCGCCTGTTGCGTGACCTCGCTTCCGAAGGCTTTCGCGTCGTTACCATCATCGACCCCGGCGTCAAGGTCGATACCGGCTATGCCGTGTTCCGGGAGGGTCGCGGCAAGGACCTGTTCTGCAGACGCGATGACCGTTCGCTCTACACGCTGCGCGTGTGGCCGAAGGATGCCGCGCTTCCCGATTTCAACCGGCCGGAGGTGCGGCAGTGGTGGGGGGAACAGCACGAACCTCTCTTCGCGGCCGGTGTGGCCGGGATCTGGAACGACATGAACGAGCCGGCGGGTTGGGACAAGGATGTCCGGATCGGGCGTCTCATGCTGCCCTATCGCTTCCAGGACACCACGCGCTTGCGCCAGGCGGACCCGGTCGATCCCACACGCAGTGTGCCCCACGAGCACGTGCGCAATATCTATGGGCACCAGGAGTGCCGCGCGACGCGCGGCTGGCTCGACGCGGCAGCACCCGAGCGGCGGGCCTTCGTACTCTCCCGTTCGGGGTACGCGGGAATCCAGCGCTTCGCCGCGATCTGGACGGGCGACAACGCAAGTCGCTGGTCGCAGCTGCGGATTTCGCTCCCGATGCTGATGAACCTCTCGCTCTCTGGCGTTGCGTTCTGCGGCGCAGACATCGGCGGCTTTGCGTGGAACTGCACCCCCGAGCTCTACGCACGTTGGATCCAGATCGGAGCCCTCTACCCCTTCGCTCGCACGCACTCCATGCTCTGGGTTCGTCGCCAGGAACCCTGGCGTTTCGGCCGCCGCGTCGAAGCGATCGCGCGACGCGCCCTCGAGCTGCGCATGCGTCTGCTGCCGTACCTGTACGGCCTCTTCCGCGAGTCCGAGCGTACCGGCGCTCCGGTGTGGCGGCCGCTCTTCTACGAATTTCCCGAAGACCAGCAAAGCGTGGGCGTCGAAGATGAGGTCATGATCGGTCCGGCGCTCCTGGCGGCGCCGATCCTAGAGAAGGGAGCACGTGCACGCGAGGTGTACCTGCCACCGGGGGTGTGGATCTCCCTCGATGACGACGCCCGCTACACCGGACCGCGGCAGGTGCGAGTCCTCGCTCCCCTCGAGCGCATCCCGCTGTTCGTTCGCGGCGGCGCTGTGCTCCCGACGCGGAGCCCCACGCGTCACGTGGGAGAGGCACCGAACGAGCCGCTCGTTCTCGAAGTGTTCCCTGGCGCGGACTCTGAATCCGAGGTTGTGGAAGACGACGGCGAGAGCATCGAGTACCGCTCGGGCAGCTTCGCACGTACTGCACTGCGCGTGCGTGACCGCGCCGGCGGGCGCCTGCGTCTTGAACTCGGACCTCGTGAGGGGAGTTTTGCGGTACCGAACCGGCGGGTGCGCGCCGTCTTCCACGCCGCGCTGGCACCGCGGCAGGTGTACCTGGACGCGCGCCCACTGATTTCTGGGTCAGCGCTTCCGGGCTTCACATGGGCGGACGGCCGCGTCGAAGTATGCTTTGAGGACGATGGGCACGCGCGCTCGATCGAATTAGACCCGGCGCCATGAGCCAGCCCCCTGGGCCGCCGGGGCCGGAGGTCGGTCTGTGCTCGCGCTGCGACTTTGCCCGGATCCAGCGCAGCGCCCGAGGAAGCGTGTTCTGGCGCTGCGCTCTAGCCGATTCGGACCCACGCTTCTCGCGCTACCCCTCGCTTCCCGTGCACGCGTGTGCGGGCTTTAAGTCCGGGACACCCGCGCACTCGGGATGAGCACTGGGAGCTCTCAAGCGCTACACCGGATTGCCGCTGTGCGCAGAGCCAAAGTTCCGCATTCGGGTGCTACCAGAAGGCGCTACACGCGACGACGCCGTACCACCGCCAGGCCCGTAAGCGCCGCGCCAAGCAAAACTGCCGCGGAGGGCTCGGGCACGGCCCCGAGGAATGTTTTTCCCCTTTACCGTGGACGGATCGCGCTCCTGGTGAAGTCAGCGTTCGAAGCCTCCGTCAGGGCACCCAGCTTGAGGCGAGAGAGGTCTCCCCGACTCAAGACTATGAAAGATGGCCCGAGACGAGGGCGGGTTCGTTCGACGAGGTGGGACGAGCAGGCACAGACAAAGATAGCCCTCTATCTTCATCCTCCCTCCCCAGCAACGAGAAAAACGGCGTCTGTGCCCAGGCTCGGCACATGAGCCTCTCGTCGCGGCCCGAAACCTATCCCCAAAACGATATGGGCAGCGTGACATCCTACGGCGAGTCCAGCGTCCCGTGGAGACGGGAACTCCTCCAAAACCGAGGTTGTGGATGGCGCACGACGGGCACGCGCGCTTAATCGAACGGGACCCGATCCCCATGGAACGGGCCTCCTCACCGCGGGGACGGAGGCCGGCCTCTTCTCGCGCCGCGAGTTTGCCAGGTGGAGCGCGGTGCCCGGAAGGCGTTTTCTAGGGCCGCCTCTGGTCGATTCGGTCCAGTGCCTCTCCCGCTCTTCTCGTCTTCTGTGCCGTGCGCGGGCCTTCGGCCCGGGACACCTGGCAGTGGTCATCAGCAACTGGAGCTCTCCCCCGCCACTTCGGGGCTCGAGCCACCACTTACCGGTGGATTGTGGACGCTGCCCAACGTCCGAAGGACGCGCTGTTCCGTTGGGATCCCGGAGGACGCTGTGCCGAGACTCCTGCGAACTCTCCTCTTGCTCCCGCTCCTGCTGGCTCCCGCCTTTCCAGCCGCCGCCGTGAGCCTCGTGACGCTGACCCTCGATCCGACCGAGAGCTCGCTCACGCCGATGCTGGGCGCTCCGCAGTCCCTCTCAGGCACCCTTACGCTGAGCCTGGGGGACGTGCCGCCCGGAGGCGGCAATACGGCCTTCGATCTGGTGGGATTGGCCATCACGGCGAGCGGTGGCGGTACGATCGGTATCGACCCGAGCGTAATTGGCCCTCTCTTGGGTGTTCTCCATCCCGCGGGCGACTGGCTCTTTCCGGTGCTTTCCCTGCTCCTCACGCAGCCCTCGACCAGCGATCTATCCCTCTCAATTGCGGACGTCACCGGTGTTGTCACCTTCGGATCCGACGGTTCCCTCGCGTCCCTTTCCAGCGCCTTTAGCATCGACACCGGCCTCGCTGTGGGAAACCTCGCAGTGAATGTTGTCGCAGTACCGGAGCCCGGAACTCTTCCTCTTCTCGCGGGCGCACTCGCGACGCTCGCCACGATTGCGCAGCGGCGACGCAGGGAGGCCATTCGATGAATGCGCGCGCGCTCACCTTGAGCCTCGCCCTCGCGGCGGTTTTCGCCATGGGCGTCGCGCTCGCGAGTTGCCCCCCGGGCGGTGTGACCGACGCCCTCGTGCGACGGGAGTATTTGTCAGTGCCTGGCTACGTCGAGCCGCACACACCGGGCTCCGGTGTCAGTGGCGTCGAGATGCCAACGACGACCACGGTGCAGCAGATCTTGGGGCCGACCCCCGACCTCAATCAAGTCAGCTATGCGCGTTTCTCGCTGCCGAGGCCGGACCCG
>DAIOWK010000180.1:0-7273 GCA_036758525.1 Myxococcota bacterium | reverse complement strand
GTGGCCACCGGCGGGCCGAAGAAGTCGTCGTCGATTGTCATCTCTCGTTCCTCCTTTCCGGCCCAGCGACCTGCTCCTTGCGGATCGTCTCGGGCCGGCTCTCTCACCGCGCGGGAGAGCCGGCCGAGGGGATCCCTGCCGACGGGCGGTTGCGGAGCCCGAGGTCGAGGCAAGGCGCGTGACCGGATCGAGCCAAGGGCGAGAGGAGGGCGCGTGCCTGTGTCCGAAGACCGGCAGGCGGAGCTCGCCCGAAGGCTACTGGCAGGAGCGCTGGGCCAGGAGGACGAGAGACCGATGCGCTTGACGATGCGAGCTCACGCCGCTCACGTCGGGCGACGTGGCACGAGGGCGGTCTCTGGTCCACCGGGGGCTGACCGGAAGCGCGCAGGACGTGGGCCAGTTGCTGCGAGCTCAGACGCGTACTCGTTAGCGCAAGTGAGTCACAGGGTGACCTCGGCAGGCGCTGCCCACCGAGCACGACGGGCGCCCGGAATCCTTCCCGAGCGAAGGTCCGGCGGCGTCCAGTTGTCGACGGCATGGGAAGCCTCGGGCGGACCGGACGGCACGTCGAGACGTATGAGGGACCGCGATCGATCCGTGCCTAATGCGGAGACGATCCTGAGCGCCTGGGCGATCACGAACCGAGGTACCGCATTCGCTCGCGGATCGGCACGCCCTACGACGCGCAGTGAGGCGGTGTGAGAGGTGGGATCGAGGACGCGCGAGAGGACGTTCACCGCTACCGCGCGCTCTTGGGAAGAGGCCATAGATCGTGCGGCGCAGGATGCCGTGGAGAACGTCTGGACGACTGCGGACTGGCATTGGGAGGAGCCGCGGGAGAGCTCGCCGAGTGTCTTCATCGTAGTCGTGGGGGACTTCGAGCGGAGCTGGCGCGCGGGATCGCGCGAAACGACAAAGGAGTCGTGCCCCGCACTTTCGAAGCTTCCATGCCGTGAAGTCTGTCCCTGGGCGTACGGTCGTCGCCCGAGTGAGACGAGAGGGGCGGGCGGTCGAGGCCGCCCGCCCCGAAACGCTATGCCTCCGTCCGCGGCTTGAAGGGCCGGATGTTGAGGCTCGCACCGGTCGCCGGCACGTAGTCGAGGACCACGTTGAGCGATCCGTCGCTGCACGGGAACGCAGTCCCGATCAGCGTCCAGGACGAGTCCTTGGTCTCGTCCTTGCGGGTGAACCGGCGCACACCGTAGACGGCGAGGCGATTGTGCTGCTGGAGGTCGATGCGATCGGTGTTGTTGGCTGACATGATTTGTTTCTCCTTCGATTTGGTGGCCCCCTGAAGGGCCGTCTCTTTCACCCGAGCTGGAGAGACGGCCGAAGGGGGCGAGGCGCGGTGACGCCTGCGAAGCGAGGAGCGAGCCAAAGGGCGTGACCGACCCGGAGTCCGCGGAGGGGAGGGCGCGAGCTTGTGGCGAACGCGACGTAGTGCAGCGCGTCGCAGCGCCGACTGTGAGAAGGAGATTACCAGCAGCCCGAGAATGGCTCGCATCGGGACCACCAGCGGATCGTCGAGCGGAGACGTCCGGCGGTTAGCCAGGACCGCCCCGAGGAGCCTGGACACCTGGGTCAGAGGCGCCTGCGCGGCTCCCCGTGCGCCGCTCGAGCGCATCGGTGCGATGGCGCGTCTGCGGCGATCGAGGTCAGCACGTGCAACCGGAGGCAGCGCCTTCGCGGGTGAGCGGGTCTCGAACCCGCACCTCTCTCGTGGGCAGGTGGTCGAAGTGCCGTAGCAGCGCGAGGGGTTTCGAAGCGGGTGCGCCCGGCATTGACAGCGACGGCCTCGGAGAAGCGATCCCAGCGGGGGAGAGAGACGGGGTGATCGAGTGGTGCGGCAAGAGAGAGCGCTTGGTGCATGGCTCAGAGAAACTCAGCGGTCGCCGCTGGGGCGAGGCATGCGCCCGGAGAGGACCGCTTGGGGGAGGTGGGAGTAATACGGCGTAGCGACTATCGACACCACGCCGCGACCCCGCCGTGTTAACTAAGGTGCACACTTATCTCGGAAGCTTCCGTGCAGAATCACAGAGTACGGCCGGCGTTTTCCCACTTTTTCCCACTGACTTACCGGGCGTTCGTTCGCGACACTCACGGTGTTATGATTCTTGGGCTCGGGCCAGGGGGGGTTGTCATGAAGGTTCGCGGGGGAAGGAACGGTGCCGTATCTCGCGAAGTCACAAGTTCTCCTCGCGGATGAGAGCGAGTGGAACCGCGAGCTTCTGCGTCGTCGTTTCGAGCGGGTCGGCCTCTCGGTTCAGACTGCTCGCGACGGTGAAGAGGCGTGGGCGCTGTTTCAGGAGCGTCCCTTCGAGCTTGTCGTCACCGGTCTGAATATGCCCGCACTGGATAGCATTGGCCTTACCCGCCGCATCCGTTCAGCGGGCTCGCAAAATCCTCGTGTTCCGGTGCTACTGATCACAGCGTTCGGCACGCTGTCCTCAGCCGTCGCCGCGGGCCGCGCGGGAGTTACGGACGCCTTCCCTTTGGACGACAGCGGCATCGAAGCGCTTGTCGCTCGAGCTCGCGAGCTTATCGATGTGAAGAAACCACGGCCGCCCAACGCACTACTCGGGACGAGCTCCGCGGTGGTTTCAGCACGCGAACGCATTGCAGCCGTCGCCGCACTTAGCACGCCCGTCCTTGTCTCGGGAGAAAGAGGTTCGGGTCACTTCGAAACAGTCGCGTACCTACACGCTCTGAGCCCGTTGTCAGGATCACCTCTTCATCGAGTGGACTGTGCGGCCGCTCGCAACTTTCGTGAGCCGCCAGGCCGAGGGTTCTGCTACCTCGAAGAGGTACACGAGCTCTCGCGAGACGCACAAGAATTTTGGCGACGCTGGATTCGCAAGAGCGAGGCCGCAGGTGATTCAAGCGAGATGCGCGTCATCGCGTCAACGACCAAGGATCTGACCCTGCTCTCAGGGCAGACGCTCTTCTCACCCGAGCTCGCGGAAGAGTTCTGTCAATTCGAAATCCGGCTCCCACCGCTGCGTCAGCGCCGCGACGATCTGCCGAAGCTTATTCGCGGCATCCTGGAAGTGATCGGGGAACGCATCGGTCGACCGACCCTTGGGATCTCTCAAAAAGCGCTCGAACTGCTCTGCGGCCACGCGTGGTGGGGGAACCTCGTCGAACTCGAGAACGTGCTCGAATCCCTCGCCGCGTTTTGCTCCGGGGCCGAGATCACCGAGGCGCAAACAGAGCTCGTGCTCATCGACTCCGATCCGGTAATGCGCGCGGCGCGCGAGCGCGCGCGCCTAGAGTGCGAGCAGCTCTTAAGTGTGGCGGAAGAGTGCGGCGGCAACATTTCGCAGATGGCCGAGCGACTGAAGGTCGATCGTGGAACGATCCGCTACCGCCTGCGCAAGCACGGAATCGTACTGCGCCCTGGTCCACGTGGCGCCTAGCCCCGTGGCGTTGCACGAATGGAGAGGCGGCGAGGAAGGCGTAGGTCGGTCGAGCAGCTTGTTTCCAGCAGGATCTCAGAATGATCTATAGCCAGATCGATTCGGAAAAACGCGACGAGCGCTCGCGCAATTCAGCGACGATCACCGCACTCCATCTCGAGAAACATTATCGGCGTGGAGAGACGAGTGTTCGGGCGATCGACGGCGTCGATCTGACGGTTAGAGACGGTGAGTTTGTCGCCGTGATGGGGCCGAGCGGAAGCGGGAAGACGACGCTGCTGCACCTTCTCGGAGGGCTCGAACGACCCACGGCCGGGACGGTGTTGATTGGAGATACCGACATCCATCGGCTATCGAGCGACGAATCGGCGCGCTTTCGTCGGCGAAACATCGGATTCGTATTTCAGTTTTTCAACCTGATCCCGACGCTGACCGCTGCTGAGAACGTGGCATTGCCGCTTCTCCTTGAAGGACAACGGTACGCTGCGGTTCGGGGGCAGGTCGAGCCCCTGCTCGAGACACTTCGCCTGGTCGACCGTGCAACCCACGCTCCTTCAGAGCTCTCTGGGGGAGAGATGCAGAGGGTCGCGATCGCGCGGGCGCTTGTTGTGAACCCTCGGCTCATTCTCGCCGACGAACCCACCGGGAATCTTGACTCGCGGACAGGCGGGGAGATTTTGGAACTGCTGCGCCGCGCATGCGATGAGCGAAGAGTAACGATCGTACTCGTCACGCACGACTTGCGGGCGGCCTCGTACGCGGATCGCGTGGTCATCGTCCGGGACGGGTGCGTGGAGAGCGACGCGCCAGCGTCGCGGCTCGCACGCAGAGAATGAGTCGTTACGCCATGGCGAGAACGAGTGGGTGCAGGGCCGGAGCGCAGGTCGGTCCAGCGGAGTGAGCTGATGAGGCCGCACCCCAAGCTCCCGCTTCCTCTCCTGCTCGCGGTTCGCACGCACCTCGGCAGGCACCGGGCGCTTTCTCTAGTCACGGTTTGCGCAATCGCGGCCAGCGTTACGCTGGCGACCGCGCTTGAGATGAGCTCCCGCAGCGCCGAAGGCGAGCTTCAGCGGACTGCGCGGGAGCTCGCGGGAGCCGCAGAGATTGAGGTCGTGGGGGGTACGCTCGGGGTCTCAGAGGACCTGCTAGATATTGTTGCAGCCACACCTGGCGTTTCCATCGCAGTGCCATTCGTGCAAGCGACGTTCCGCGTAGACCGAACAGACGCCGCGGGCGCCTCGATTCATGTGCTAGGCGTCGACCTGCTGGCCGACCCAAGCATTCGCGCGTACGCGGGTGAGGCGACTGTCGAGGACCCGTTACGGCTCATTGCTGGGACGGATTCGGTCGTCGTCTCTCGGCTGCTCGCGGAGCGACTAAATCTTCGGACGGGCGATGCGTTGCCGGTGCGGTCGGGCAAGAGGCCGCTCACCCTCACGGTTCGGGGTGTGCTCTCACCGAAAGGCCTGGCCGAAGCGTACGGCGGTCAGATTGCGGTGATGGATGTCTACGCGCTCCAAGCCATCCTCGGTCGCAGCGGTTGGCTGGATCGGATCGATGTGGTTGCTTCGAAAGGGGCATCCGTAGATGCAGTGATGGGGGCTATGCGCGCAGCGCTTGGAGGTCGTGCAACTGTCCGGCGTTCGGCGGCCCATGACACGTGGATCGAGGGCGCCCTCACAATGATTCGGGTCGTGGTTTCGGCTCTGATGCTCGTTGCGATCGTCGTCGCATCGCTCGTCTCCTACAGCGCCCTGTCGCTCTTTGTGGATCGCCGACTTCAAGAACTCGCGCTCCTTCGTGCGGCAGGCCTGGAGCCGCGTCGGGTCCGACGCTTTCTCTACCTGGATGCAGCGCTCCTTGCGGTCCTGGGTGGAGGAGTTGGGCTTCTCATCGGTGGACTCCTCTCGCAGAGCTTCCTCAGAGGGCTCTCATGGATCTCAGGTTTCCTGCAAGGGATTGAGCTTCAGCACCTCGAATTCAGGGCGTCGACCGTCGTGACCGCGGCCGTGGTCGGAGGAGTGGTGGCCTTCGGCGGAGTCCTCGAGCCCGCCTGGCGGGCGACGCGATCGTCACCCCTGGATGCGCTTCTTGGAGGAGAGGGCGACGAGGATCGAACCTCACCACGTTGGAGGGGGCTCCCCCTCGCGCTCTTTTTGGTCGCCGCACTATGCCTATTGACGCTTTTTGCGAATACACCGCCGCTCGCTCGCGTTGCGGCTATCTTGGCTGCGGGCCTGATCGCACTCGGACTCTTCGCTCATTTCGTATTCCCACGTTTACTCCAGTGGCTGCGGTCCCTGATCGAAATGGTATTCCCGGGTGTAGGGCGCCTTGCGGGCGCTTCGCTGGCAGCTCGCCCAGCCGAGACTGCGCTGTCATTCGTTTGCGTCGGGGGAGTCGTGGCCGGCGTGATGATCAGTCTCACTGTGGCGCAGAGTGCTGCGCATACACTTGATGGATGGATGGAGAGCCAATTTCGGGGCGGTGTCCTCGTGACGGCCGGGGCGCTGCTGAGTGCGAGACCCGAGGAGCCGATCTCACCGGAAACAGTGCGGCTCATTCGCGAAACCCCGGGTGTGCGGGGCGTTTTCGACCACGTGGGGGAGCAGGTCCTCTACCGGGATGAGGAGGTGCTGCTCGCAGCTGGGAGCATGGACGTCCTGGCGCGATTTGGCCGATTGCCGGTCGTGGACGGTGAGCCCCGCGCCGTTGCCGAGGCGGTGGCTCGCGGGGAGATTGCCATCTCCGATCAGTTCGCTCGACACTTTGGAGTGTCTACTGGACAATCCATTACGCTGGATACGCCCAAGGGCGCCAAGAGCTTCCGCGTCGCGGGTATCATTCGTGATTACGCAGGACCAGCAGGATCTTTAAACATCGACATTGCTGTTTTCGATGAGTTGTGGCCCCGCCGCGGATCGCGGGACTTGGTCCTCTGGACAGAAGGCGATCCCGAAACTGTGATTACCCAGATCCGTGAACGCGCGGGCGGTGACCAGTCACTCTTCTTCGTCTACGGCGATGATCTCGCGCGATTTGCAAGTCGCCTGCTGAGCCGATTTCAAGGGATCCTAGCGAGCATTTCGATCATGACGGCGCTCCTCGGCGGAATCGCCGTGTGGAATCTTATGCTCAGCGCCGTGACCGCTAGGACGCGCGAGCTGGCATCGCTCCTCGCCATGGGAGCCACCCGGAGGCAGGTGCGTGCGCTCACGCTGATTGATGGACTACTCCTCGGAGTTGGTGGGGGGGTCGGCGGCATGCTCTTAGGCGTGTGCAGCGCCTATCCGATCGTATCGAGTGTCGTGGCGGACTCGGTAGGGTGGTCGCTCACATTCTCGGTCGCGCCGCTTGAGATTGTGCTCCTCACGGTTGGTCTTCTTGCGGCCTCGCTCCTTGCGAGCCTCTACCCCGCGCGTGTGGCAGCGGACATTCCGATGCGGGAAGCTTCCGGCGCCGAGTGATCCATAGATCGCGGGAAGACTCATGCTCTCGCTGGGCTTGCCGCTCCTATTGTGGGCGGGTGTTTTCAGCCTCACTGTCGCTGCGGTAAGGGCGCACCGCGCAGCGTTCGTACGGGCACCTTTGCCAGGCGAAGGCTGTGCTCCACTTTCGGTCGTCATTGCGGCGCACAACGAAGCGACGCGGATTCGGGGGCTGGTCGAATCCGTATTTCAGCAGGACCACCCAGACTTCGAGGTGATCATTGTCGACGATCGCTCCACAGACGAGACACTCTCCGAGGCGCGCCTCGCCGCGAAAGGAGATCCCCGTGTGCGCCTTCTCCGTGTGGTTGAGAGACCCGAAGGCTGGCAGGGTCGCCTCTATGCCCAGTCAGTCGGTGTGGCCGAATC